>NZ_JBFBBE010000108.1:0-30790 GCF_040682555.1 Streptomyces sp. NPDC051172 | reverse complement strand
GTTCGAGCGCAAGGTCGTGCACGACGCAGTCAAGGCTGCGGGCCTGCGCAGCGAGTCCGAGGGCTCGGGCCCTGACAACACAGTCAGGGCCCGCTCCCATGTCCCCCAAGAAACGCCCCGGTATCCTGCGGATGTCCCCACTCACTCCACAGCCGAAGGGCAACCCCGTGAGCGCCATTCGCCCGGCAGCCGTCGTCGTTCTCGCAGCGGGTGAGGGCACCCGTATGAAGTCGGCCGCACCCAAGGTCCTGCACGAGCTCTGTGGCCGCAGCCTCGTGGGGCATGTGCTCGCCGCCGCCCGTGAGTTGGACCCCGAGAACCTCGTCGTCGTGGTCGGGCACGCCCGCGAGAAGGTCATCGCCCACCTCGCGGAGACCGACCCCGCCGTACGCACCACCGTGCAGGCGGAGCAGAACGGCACGGGCCACGCCGTACGCATCGCCCTGGACGAGCTCGGCGGCAGCGTCGACGGCACGGTCGTCGTGGTGTGCGGAGACACCCCTCTGCTCACCGGTGAAACGCTCCGGCAGCTGGCCGCGACGCACTCCGCCGACTCGAACGCCGTCACCGTGCTGACCGCCGAGGTCCCGGACGCCACCGGATACGGCCGGATCATCCGCGACGAGATGACCGGTGCCGTCACCGAGATCGTGGAGCACAAGGACGCCACCGAGACGCAGCGCGAGATCCGTGAGATCAACTCCGGTGTCTTCGCGTTCGACGGTCTGCTGCTCGCCGATGCGCTCAAGAAGGTCCGTACGGACAACAGTCAGGGCGAGGAGTACCTGACGGACGTCCTCGGGATCCTCCGCGAGGCCGGTCACCGCGTCGGGGCGTCCGTCACGGGCGATCACCATGAGATCGCCGGGATCAACAACCGTGTGCAGCTGAGCGAGGCGCGGCGGATCCTCAACGACCGGCTGCTGACCCGTGCCATGCTCGCCGGCGTCACCGTGATCGATCCGGCGACGACCTGGGTCGACGTCAGCGTCACGTTCGAGCAGGACGCCGTCGTCCACCCGGGTACGCAGCTGCACGGCTCCACGCACATCGCCGAGGGTGCGGAGGTCGGCCCCAACACGCGTCTCACCGACACTCAGGTGGACGCCGGGGCGCGTGTCGACAACACGGTGGCCGACAGTGCTCATATCGGCCCGCAGGCCAAGGTCGGCCCGTTCGCCTACCTCCGTCCGGGGACGCGGCTGGGTGCGAAGGGCAAGATCGGTACGTACGTCGAGACGAAGAACGCCTCGATCGGCGAGGGGACGAAGATCCCGCATCTCTCCTACGTCGGTGACGCGACGATCGGTGACTACACCAACATCGGTGCCGCGAGCGTGTTCGTGAACTACGACGGTCAGGAGAAGCACCACTCGACGGTCGGGTCGCATTGCCGGACGGGTGCGGACAATATGTTTGTGGCTCCTGTCACTGTCGGGGACGGCTCGTACACCGCTGCGGGGTCCGTGATCACGAAGGATGTGCCGCCCGGTTCGTTGGCTGTGGCCCGTGGTCAGCAGCGGAATATCGAGGGTTGGGTGGTTCGTAAGCGTCCGGGTAGTGCGGCGGCGCAGGCGGCCGAGGCGGCGTCTCGGCAGGTCGAGAGCGAAGACTGACCGGAAACGGGGGCGCCGGACACGGCGTACCGTGATAAGTGCACACCCAGTTGAGACACCTCTGAGGAGACAGCTGTGACCGGGATCAAGACGACCGGCGAGAAGAAGATGATGTTCTTCTCCGGCCGCGCCCACCCCGAGCTTGCCGAGGAGGTCGCCCAGCAGCTGGGGGTCGGCGTCGTCCCGACGAAGGCGTTCGACTTCGCGAACGGTGAGATCTACGTCCGCTATCAGGAGTCGGCGCGTGGCGCGGACTGCTTTGTGATCCAGAGCCATACTGCTCCGATCAACCAGTGGATCATGGAGCAGTTGATCATGATTGATGCGTTGAAGCGGGCTTCGGCGCGGTCGATCACGGTCATCGTGCCGTTCTACGGTTACGCGCGGCAGGACAAGAAGCACCGTGGTCGTGAGCCGATCTCGGCTCGGCTGGTGGCGGATCTGATGAAGACGGCGGGTGCGGACCGCATTCTGACCGTGGATCTGCACACGGATCAGATTCAGGGCTTCTTCGACGGGCCGGTGGATCATCTCTTCGCTCTTCCGCTGCTTGCGGACTATGTGGGTCAGAAGGTCGACCGGGGCAAGTTGACGGTTGTTTCGCCGGATGCGGGTCGGGTGCGGGTGGCGGATCGGTGGTGTGACCGTCTGGGTGCGCCGCTGGCGATCGTGCACAAGCGTCGGGACAAGGACGTCGCGAACCAGGTCACCGTCCATGAGGTCGTGGGTGAGGTCAAGGGTCGGGTTTGTGTCCTGGTCGACGACATGATCGACACTGGTGGCACCATCTGTGCCGCGGCCGATGCGCTGTTCGCGCACGGTGCGGAGGACGTGATCGTGACGGCGACGCATGGTGTGCTGTCCGGTCCCGCTGCGGACCGTCTGAAGAACTCGCGGGTGAGTGAGTTCGTGTTCACGAACACGCTGCCGACGCCGGGTGAGCTGGGCCGGGATCTGGACAAGATCACGGTGTTGTCGATTGCGCCGACGATTGCGAGTGCGGTGCGTGAGGTGTTCGAGGATGGTTCGGTGACGAGCCTGTTCGACGAGCAGTAAGGGTTCTGCGCCGTCGGGCTCTGGCTCGGGCGGAGATCGTTTTGGGTGTGGCCTCCTTGGCCGAGTAGACTGCTGCAGTTGCTCGGCGAGGGAGGCCGTACCCGTTTTTGTCGGGGTATGGCGGTCCGTTATCGACGCGCTCTTCGTAGCAGGCCGTTCGTGGCCGGGTGACCACGTCCGTTCCTGTTTTCCACGAGGAGTGATCATGTCCGAGGTGAAGCTCACCGCCGAGACCCGTACCGAGTTCGGTAAGGGTGCTGCCCGTCGTATCCGTCGTGACAGCAAGGTTCCCGGTGTTCTGTACGGTCACGGTTCCGACCCGCTGCACCTGACCCTTCCGGGTCACGACCTGCTGCTTGCGCTGCGTACGCCGAACGTCCTGATCTCTCTGGACATCGACGGCAAGACGAACGAGCTGGCGATCCCGAAGTCGGTTCAGCGTGACCCGATCAAGGGTTTCCTGGAGCACGTCGACCTGCAGCTGGTCAAGCGTGGCGAGAAGGTCACGGTCGAGATCCCGGTGCACACCGAGGGCGAGCTGGCCCCGGGTGGCAACCTGCTGGAGCACGTCCTGAACGCGCTGCCGGTCGAGACCGAGGCCACGCACATCCCCGAGGCCGTCACCGTCTCCGTCGAGGGCCTGGAGGCCGGTGCCTCCGTCCTCGCCAAGGACATCACGCTGCCGAAGGGCACCACGCTGGCCGTCGAGGAGGACACTGTCGTCCTTCAGGTCCTGGCCTCGCAGGCCGAGGAGGCCGCGGAGGGCGAGGAGGCCGCGGGCGAAGAGGTCGCCGAGGCCTGATCCTCACCGTCTTGGTTTCGTTCAGCCGCTGTCCCTTCGGGGGTGGCGGCTGGCGTGTATTACTCAGGTTTGCCTCGCGGTGTCCGCACCGGTCACCCTGGCTGGCCTTCTTTTCTGCTGGGGGTCCGGGGGTTATCCCCCGGAAAAATGCAGCACCTGGATTTGCCGCGCGATGTCCGTCCCGGTCATCCCCACTGCCCTGCTTTTCTGCCGGGGGTCCGGGGGTTGTTGTCCCCCGGGAAGGCACAGTAAGGAGTTATGGACGTGACCACCCCTGCCAATGCCCCCTGGTTGATCGTCGGCCTCGGGAATCCCGGGCCCGAGTATGCGATGAACCGGCACAACGTCGGGTTCATGGTGGCGGATCTGCTGGCCGAGCGGATCGGGGGGAGGTTCAAGCGTGCGGGGAAGGCGCAGGCGCAGGTCGTGGAGGGGCGGATCGGGCCTGTGGGGCCGACGAATCGGCGGGTGGTTCTGGCGAAGCCGATGTCGTACATGAATCTGTCCGGCGGTCCGGTGAATGCGCTGCGGGATTTCTACAAGGTGCCGGTGGCGAACGTCGTGGCCGTGCATGACGAGTTGGACATCGATTACGGCGTTCTTCGCCTGAAGCTCGGTGGTGGGGACAACGGGCACAACGGGTTGAAGTCAATGACGAAGGCGTTCGGGGCGGAGTATCACCGGGTGCGGTTCGGGATCGGGCGGCCTCCTGGTCGTATGCAGGTCGCCGATTTTGTGCTGAAGGATTTCTCCTCGGCGGAGCGCAAGGAGCTGGACTACTTCGTGGACCGGGCGGCGGACGCGGTGGAGTGTCTGGTGATCGAGGGGTTGGAGCGGGCGCAAAGCACGTACAACTCCTGACTTGTCCCCCACCGGAGTTGACCTGGTGTGGGGGCATGGCCAATGATCCCGGCCATGCCTGCCACTGCTGCCTCGTCCCGTCAGGTTTCGCGCCGGGCCTCGGTTGCCGCTTTGCGGTTCGGGCGGTTTGCCGCGATGGGTGCGGTTGCGGTGGTGATTCTGATCGCCGGGGTGTGGGCGTCGTGGCGGACGGCTCCGTATGTGATGCTCACGAAGGGGCGGGAGCGCGGCACGATCGAGGTGGCGCGGTGCGGGGACGATTCGTGCTGGGGTCGCTATACGCCGATTTCGCAGGGTTCTTCGGGTCGTGACCGGGTGGTCATCGAGAAGACGGTTGCGGTGCGCAAGGGGCAGACGTACACGGTGGTGGTGAAGCCGGGCAGCGATGAGGTCGTGCGGTCGGGGCCGGCGGGGATTCTGTATGCGTGGGTTCCGTTCGGCGGGGCTTTGCTGCTGGCTTCGGTGGTGGTGGCCGGGGGGCTGGGGCGGACGCGGGCCGGGTGGGTCATGGCCGGGTCGGGAGTCGTGCTGCTGACTGCAGCTTTCGTGACTGTCTGACGGGTTTTCCCGTTCTCCGGCCTGTGGAGAGCGTGAGTGTTGTCTGTTCGTAATTGACCTTGGGTCAGTCGCGGCTGGATGCTGAGCCGCCCCCTCCACATCTTCCCGTCCGTAACTCGAAGATGGACTTGCCCCATGCGTACTCTCACTCGCGCCGGCGCGCTGTCCGCCGTCGCCGCGGCGGCGCTGTTCTCGGCGCCTGTTGTCGCTCACGCCACGGTTCCCGGTGACAACGGGAGCGTGAAGATCCATGACGCCACCACCGGCGAGGAGCTGAAGCGCAACGAGCCGCACGTCTGCACGTTCTATCTGGACGCGTTCGGTTTTGACGCGGTCCAGCAGGTCGACTGGCACATCGAGGCCTGGGCTCCGACGGCCGGTGTGAAGGGCAGAACGGTGAGGACCGGCGCCATCACGCTCGACCCCGAGGGTCATGGCCGTACGGCGGACATGTCGCTGCCCGACGGGCACTACAAGCTGTTCTGGAACTTCGACGGTGAGAAGGGCGCCGCCAAGCACAAGGTGTTCTGGACGGACTGCAAGGACTCGCAGGGCGGCGGCAGCGGTTCGACGCCTTCGCCGTCGGCGTCTTCCTCGGCGTCTCCGTCTCCGTCGTCGTCTTCCTCTTCGTCTTCGTCGTCGCCCGGGTCTTCGCCTTCGGCCGGGTCTTCGGGGTCCTCTTCCGCGTCCCCGCAGGGTGGTTCCGGCGGTGGTCTGGCCGAGACGGGCAACAGTGCTCCGGTGGGCCTGCTCTCGGGTGTCGCGGCCGCGCTGGTGGCCGGTGGCGGTTATCTGGTGGTGCGTCGGCGCAAGGCCTGATGTACGGCATGAGGGTGCCCCCGGGCTTCGTACGAGCCCGGGGGCACCCTCATGTGTGGGTCAGCCGGTGTTGCGCAGGCCCGCTGCCACGCCGTTGACGGTGAGCAGGAGGGCGCGGGAGAGCAGCGGGTCGGGCTGCTCGCCGGCGGCCGCGGCGTCGCGCTGGCGCTTGAGGAGGGTGACCTGGAGGTAGGAGATCGGGTCCAGGTAGGCGTCGCGGATGGCGAAGGTCTGCTTCAGCACCGGGGCGGCGTCGAGGAGCTCCTTCTCTCCGGTCACCTTGAGCACCTCGCGCACGGTGAGTGCGTGCTCGGCCTTGATGGTGTCGAAGACGTGCTTGAGTTCGTCGGGGACGAGCGTGTCGACGTAGTGGGAGGCGATGCGCAGGTCGGTCTTCGCCAACGTCATCTCGACGTTGGAGATGAAGTTGCGGAAGAAGTGCCACTGTTCGTACATCTCGTCGAGGACGGTGTCCAGGCCCGCCTCGCGCAGGGCCTTCAGGCCCGAGCCGACGCCGAACCAGCCGGGGACGATCTGCCGGGACTGGGTCCAGCCGAAGACCCAGGGGATGGCGCGCAGGCCGTCGAGCGAGACGCCCGAGCCGGGGCGGCGGGAGGGCCGCGAGCCCAGGTGCATGTCGGCGAGCTGGTCGACCGGCGTGGAGGCGAGGAAGTACGTCGGCAGGTCGGGGTCCTCGACGAGGCGGCGGTAGGCGGCGTGGGCGGCGTCGGAGACGACGTCCATGGCGGCGTCCCAGCGGGCGAGTGCCTCGACGGACTGACGGGGGGCGGTGTGCAGGGCGGAGGCCTGGAGGGTCGCGGCGACCGTGAGTTCGAGGTTCTCCCTGGCCAGGGACGGTACGAGGTACTTGTCGGAGATGACCTCGCCCTGTTCGGTGACCTTGATCTCGCCTTCGAGGGTGCCCCAGGGCTGGGCGAGGATCGCGTCGTGGGAGGGGCCGCCGCCGCGGCCGACGGTGCCGCCACGGCCGTGGAACAGCCTCAGCCGCACCCCGTAGCGGTGGGCGACGTCGCGCAGGCGGCGCTGGGCGCGGTGGATCTCCCACTGCGAGGTGGTGATGCCGCCGAACTTCGAGGAGTCGGAGTAGCCGAGCATGACCTCCTGGACGTCCCCCCTGAGCGCGACGAGGCGCCGGTAGGACGGGTCGGAGAGCATGTCCTCCAGGATGGTGTCGGCGGCCTTGAGCTCGTCGGTGGTCTCAAGCAGCGGCACGATGCCGATCTTGGCCCAGCCGGCGTGCAGGTCGATGAGGCCGGCCTCGCGGGCGAGGACGGCGGCGGCGAACACGTCGTCGGCGCCCTGGCACATGGAGATGATGTACGACTCCACGACCTCGGGTCCGAAGACCTCCAGGGCCCGCTTGACGGTCTGGAAGACTCCGAGGGTCTTCTCGCCGGGCGCGTCGACGGGTGCCGGGGTGGGGGCGAGCGGCCTTCTGGACCTGAGCTCCTTGGCGAGGAGCTTGGCCCGGTAGTCGCGGGGCATGTCGGCGTAGCGCCAGGACTCCTCGCCGAGGCGGTCGAAGAGCTGGCCGAGGGCGTGGTGGTGGGCGTCGGCGTGTTCGCGTACGTCCATGGTGGCGAGCTGGAGGCCGAAGGCGGCGAGGGTGCGGATGGTGCGGTTCATGCGGCCGTCGGCGAAGAGGCCGCCGCGGTGCTCGCGCAGGGAGGTCTGGATGAGGGTGAGGTCCGTCAGGAGCTCGCTGGTGCCGAGGTAGTCGCGGCCCGTCTCGTGCGGGGTGCCCTTGGCGAGGCGCTGCTTGGTGTTCTCCAGCTTCTGCCGGATGCAGGTGGCCTTGAGGCGGTAGGGCTCCTCGGCGTTGAGGCGCTTGTAGCGGGGGCTGATCTCGGGGAGGCGTTCCAGGTCGGTCTGGAGGGAGCCGAGGAGTTCCTGGGTGGCTCCGGTGTAGCGGATGGAGTTCGACAGGAAGCCGCGGAGTTCGTCGATGAGTTCCAGGGCGTCGTTGATGCCGTGCTCGTGCTGGAGGATCAGGACGTCCCAGGTGACCTGGGGGGTGACGTTCGGGTTGCCGTCGCGGTCGCCGCCGATCCAGGTGCCGAAGGTGAGGGGGCGGGTGTCGTCGGGGAGCTTGACGCCGACGCGCTCCAGTTCGGCGGTGAGGTCCTCCAGGACGTCTCCGACGGCACCGGCGTGGAGCTCGTCGAGGTAGTAGATGGCGTTGCGGGCCTCGTCGGCGGGTTCGGGGCGGACGACGCGGAGTTCGTCGGTCTGCCATACGAGGTCGATGTTCTCGGCCAGTCGGGTGTCGTGGCGGCGGCGGTCGGCCTCGATGACCGGGGTCTCCAGAAGTGCTGCGATGCGCCGGAGCTTGTTGAGGACCGACCGGCGCGCGGCCTCGGTGGGGTGCGCCGTGAACACGGGGCGCACGTTGAGGTGGCGGACCGTCTGGCGCAGGTGCTCGGGGTCGGCGTCCTTCAGCCGGTCGGCGGTACGGGCGAGCAGGCCGCCCTCGGCGGCGCGCTTGGCGCGCAGCTCGCGGCCGCGGTGGACCTGCTCGGTGACGTTCGCCAGGTGGAAGTAGGTGGAGAAGGCGCGGACCAGCTTGGCTGCGGTCTCCAGTTCGGTGCCGCGCAGCAGTTCGGCGGCGGCCTCTCCGTCCTCGCGGGTGAGGCGACGGACCTTTTCGACGAGTTCCAGCAGCTCGGGGCCCTCCTGCCTCACGAGGGTCTCGCCGAGGAGGTCGCCCAGCCGCCGGATGTCGGCGCGCAGTTCGCTGCTGGTGCTCGTCTGAGGCACGGTCTGATCGTCGGCACTGCTCACAGGTGCGGCTCCTTGCAGTGTTGAAGCTCGTCCGGGCGGGGAACCCGGCGCCCTGGGCCGCGCGGCGGGCGCCGCATACGGCCCTGACATCCGGGAAAGGAATCAGAGCGGACCGCGCTGTCCGACCGACTCCAGGATAGGTGTCCATGCGGACGCGCATGATTTCGGGCTCTCGCCGCCGGGTGACTCGCTGCCATACTTACGACGCCGTAGGTTACGGAACCGTAGGGACGGTCGTAACGGAAACCGGGCACGGTTCCCACGGCCACCCTCGTATCGCCCTCACAACCCTCGACCCCACAGGGGACGCCCCATGACCACAAGCTCCGATGTGATCGACGACGCCCCGAAGGCGAACAACGACACCCCAGTCTCGGCAACCCTCGGCGGCGACAAGAAAGGGTCGGTCGAACAGCTCGCGCTTCTCCTCTTCATCGTCGTGCCCTTCCTGGCGCTCCTCGCGGCTGTTCCGCTGGCCTGGGGCTGGGGCGTGAGCTGGCTCGACCTCGGCCTGCTGGTCCTCTTCTACTTCCTCGGCTGCCACGGTGTGACGATCGGCTTCCACCGCTATTTCACCCACGGCTCCTTCAAGGCGAAGCGTCCGCTGCGCATCGCGCTCGCCATCGCCGGTTCGATGGCGGTGGAGGGCCCGCTGGTGCGCTGGGTCGCCGACCACCGCAAGCACCACAAGTTCTCCGACGCGGAGGGCGACCCGCACTCCCCGTGGCGCTTCGGCGAGACCCTTCCGGCTCTGATGAAGGGCCTGTGGTGGGCGCACATCGCCTGGATGTTCGACGAGGAGCGGACACCTCAGGACAAGTACGCGCCGGATCTGATCAAGGACCCGGCGATCCGTGCGATCTCCCGGCAGTTCATCCTCTGGACGATGCTGTCGCTGGCTCTGCCGCCGCTGATCGGCGGTCTGGCGACGATGTCGTGGTGGGGTGCGTTCACCGGGTTCTTCTGGGGCTCACTCGTCCGGGTGGCTCTGCTGCACCATGTGACCTGGTCGATCAACTCGATCTGCCATGCGGTCGGCAAGCGGCCCTTCAAGTCGCGTGACCGTTCGGGCAACGTCTGGTGGCTCGCGGTGCTGTCCTGCGGTGAGTCCTGGCACAACCTGCACCACGCCGACCCGACCTCCGCGCGGCACGGTGTGATGCGCGGCCAGGTGGACTCCTCGGCGCGCATCATCCGCTGGTTCGAGGCGTTCGGCTGGGCGTACGACGTGCGCTGGCCGTCACGCTCACGTATCGATTCGCGCCGTAACACCGGCCAGGACTGCTCTCAGACCCGGAAGGAGTCGGCGAAGGCGGCATGATTGACGCCGTGGCGACCGACTCCAGCAGCACCCCGACGAATGAGAAGCCGCGGCGAGCCCGGCGCACCCGGATGACGGGGGCCGAGCGCCGTCAGCAGCTGCTCGAGATCGGTCGCACCCTGTTTGCCGCCAAGGGCTTCGAGGGCACGTCGGTGGAGGAGATCGCGGCGAAGGCCGGGGTGTCCAAGCCGGTGGTGTACGAGCACTTCGGCGGCAAGGAGGGGCTGTACGCGGTGGTGGTGGACCGTGAGATGCGGCGCCTGCTGGACATGGTGACCAGTTCCCTGACGGCCGGCCATCCGCGCGAGCTGTGCGAGCAGGCGGCGTTCGCGCTTCTCGACTACATCGAGGAGTACACGGACGGGTTCCGCATCCTGGTCCGTGACTCGCCCATCCCGCAGTCGACGGGTTCCTTCGCCTCGTTGATCTCGGACATCGCCACCCAGGTGGAGGACATCCTGGGCCGCGAGTTCAAGTTGCGCGGCTTCGACCCGAAGCTGGCTCCGCTGTATGCGCAGGCCCTGGTCGGCATGGTCGCCCTGACCGGCCAGTGGTGGCTGGACGTGCGCCGTCCGAAGAAGGCGGAGGTGGCGGCGCATCTGGTGAACCTGGCGTGGCACGGCCTGGACGGGCTGGAGGCCAAGCCGCACCTGATCGGGCGCCGGAAGAGCTGACTCCGGCGCCCTGGGGTGTGCCCCGCTCAGTGCTTGAAGACGTCCTTCCCCTTCTCCTTCGCCTGGCGTGCGTCGCCCTTCATCTGGTCGGCCTTGCCTTCGGCGGTCATCCGCTCGTTGCCCACGGCGCGACCCGTCGCTTCCTTGGCCTTGCCCTTCATCTGTTCCTTCTTGCCCCTGGCCTTCTGTTCCTTCGCCACGTTTCTCACCCCCTGCCGGGTTCGGCGTCGATGTCACCTCAGCGGGTGACCACCGCGGGCGCGGTCAAACAGCGGTCACCGGCTCAAGGAACTCCAGCCGGTTGCCCACGGGGTCCTGGGAGTAGAAACGCCGGTGGCCCGGCAGGTTCTCGTCCCACTCCACCTGCGCCCCGTGAACCTGCAGCCGGGCGGCGTACCGCTCTATCCCGCTGACCCGCAGCCCGGGATGGGCCTTCCGCGCGGGCCGGAAGTCCTGTTCGACCCCCAGGTGCAGCTGCACGGCCCCCGCCTGGAACCAGCACCCGCCCCGCGCCGCGAGCACCGGCGGCTTGGGGATCTCGGCCATCTGGAGGATGCCGGCGTAGTACGCGCGCAGCCGGTCCTCGGAGCCGGGCGGGGCGGCGAGCTGGACGTGGTCGACGGCGGTGATCACGACTCACGCCTCCTTGTGGGCCACGGCGAAGATCCGGCGGAACGGGAACGCCGTACCGTGCGCCCCGACCGGATAGGCCTCCCTGAGGGCCGTCCGGTACTCGTCCAGGAAGGCTTCCCGGGCCGCCGGGTCGTCGGCGAGTGCGGTGAGGACCGGTCGCAGGCCGGTGCCCTTCACCCAGTCGAGGACCGGGTCCTCGCCGGTCAGGAGATGGATGTACGTCGTCTCCCAGACGTCCGCCGTGCAGCCGAGGGCGGTCAGCTGCTCCAGGTAGGTCTCGGGCGCGAGGACGGCGTCGTCGTGGCGGAGTGTGTCGGCGAGGCGGTCCTTCCAGCGGGCGGAGCGGGCCAGTTCGCGCATGAGCCGGTGGCTGGGGGCGTCGAAGTTGCCGGGGACCTGGAAGGCGAAGGTGCCGCCGGGCTTCAGGCCTGCGATCCACTCCCCGAAGCGCCGGGTGTGGCCGGGGACCCACTGGAGGGTGGCGTTGCTGACGATCAGGTCGTACGGCTGTGCGGGCGCCCAGGTGCGGGCGTCGGCGGGGGCGAAGTCGAGGCGGCCGCCGCCGGGGGTGGGTCCCGCGTGGTCGACGTGGGCCTTGTCGAGCATCTCGGGCGAGTTGTCGTAGCCGGTGATGTGGGCGGCGGGCCAGCGGTCGGCCAGGAGGACGGTGACGTTGCCCGGACCGCAGCCCAGGTCGGCGATGCGGGGCGGCTGGGCGGGCAGGGCCGGAATACGGGCGAGGAGGTCGGCGAAGGGGCGGGCGCGGTGGCCGGCGTGGCGGAGGTACTGGGTGGGGTCCCAGGTGGGGGTGCTCATGTCTCCCTACCTTCCCCGCCCAATTCTCTCGATGTCAAGAGACTTGACGTCAAGAGACTTCACATCGACACAACCACTACACTGATCGTCATGGAGGACGAGGTCGATCGACTGGTCGCAGCGTGGCGCCGGGAGCGTCCGGACCTCGACGTGGAACCGCTCGAGGTGCTCAGCCGGGTGAGCAGACTGGCCCGGCATCTGGACCGGGCGCGCCGGCTGGCCTTCGCCGAGCACAACCTGGAGCCCTGGGAGTTCGACGTGCTGACGGCTCTCCGGCGCGCGGGCACGCCGTATCAGCTCTCGCCGGGGCAGCTGCTGACGCAGACCCTGGTCACCTCGGGCACGATGACGAACCGCATCGACCGCCTGGCGAAGAAGGGCCTGGTGGAGCGGCTGCCCGACCCGAGCGATCGCCGCGGTGTGCTGGTGCGGCTGACGGACGAGGGCCGGGACCGCGCGGACCAGGCCCTGGCCGGACTGCTCGACCAGGAGCGCGCGATCCTCGCCGAGCTGTCGCGTGCCCAGCGGGGTGAACTGGCGGGGCTGCTGCGGCAGCTGACTGCGCCGTTCGACAACATCCCCGGCTAGGCGCTCCGCTGGGAGAGCCGTGTGGGTAGTGCCGCGATGGGTCGTCGGCGTGTGCGGCTTCGTCGTGGCTGGTCGCGCCCGCGCGGCGGAGCCGCATGTCAAATGCAGCCCCGCGCCCCTTCAGGGGCGCTGCCGTTCACCGGCGGTGATCAGGCGCTGGTGCTCTCCTCCACCCGGCCGGCAGGCCCCAGGTCGACGGGTCCGACCCCTGCTCGCCGTGCCAGCGCGACCGCGGCCAGGGTCGAGTGGACGCCCAGCTTCCCGAGGACGTTCTGCATATGGGTGCGGACGGTGTGCGGGGAGAGGAACAGGCGCTCGGCGACGGCCTTGCGCCCCAGGCCTGCGACCATGCACCGCAGCACTTCCCGCTCCCTCGGCGTGAGGGACTCCACCAGCTGCTCGCTCTCGGTGCGGTGCTTGCGCGCGGCCGTCAGCTCCCTGAGGACGCCCGTGAGCAGCGCGGGCGGCAGATGGGTCTCGTCGCGCAGGACGCCCCGGATGACATTGAGCAGCCGGGACAGCGAGCAGTCCTTGGCGACCCAGCCGGAGGCCCCGGCCTGCAGGGCGAGTGCGGCACGCCGCGGATCGTCCTTCTCGGCGAGGACGACGATCCGTACGCCCGGCTGCCCGGACCGTACGCCGGCGACCAGTGAGATGCCGTCGACCAGCCCCTCCTCATTGCCTTCCTGGACGGGCACGGCGGGCCGTACGCCCGGCACGTTGCCGCCGAGGTCGGAGTCGACGAGCAGCACGTCGAAGCGGCGGCCCTCGGCCGCCGCGCGCTCCAGGCTGCGCAGCGCGGCGGGACCGCTGCCGGCCGCGGAGACGTCGACGTCGGGCTCGGCCGCAAGGGCGGCGGCGAGCGACTCGGCGAAGATGCGGTGGTCGTCGACGACCAGGACTCGGATGCGAACCACGAAACCCCCTTCCCCAAGCTCTCCAAGAGCAGGGGATACCCCATTGTCGGGAGACGGCACGGGCGCAGGTACGGCACCCGAAGCATCCCAGGTCGTCTGTGACCACCTGGGACCGGAACGGCGCACCGCACGGCCGCCGCCGTGCGGAAACTGCTACCCCCACTTCGGGCGTCGTACCCGACTGTCTCGCCCCCTGATCGACACCGGCCCCCACCGGTGCTGTTCATCAGGGTACGGCCGGGGGGCAGGAGCGGAAGGTAATTTGCAGAACTCGCTGGCCGACGCGTTTATCGTGAGCCGCATGTTTCGTCTTGAGACAGAAGTCGACAGGACCCGGCGCGATCTTCTCCGTTCCCGGCTGCGCGACACCAACACCAAGGCCTCCCCTGTGCTGCGCGCGCTGCGCAGCACCCCGGCCGAACGTGAACGTCCGCTCCATGTCTGGGTGTTGGACGAGCGGGACGAGCTGGCAGCGGGCCTGGTGGGCCACACCTGGACGACCTGGCTGCACGTCGCCTATTTGTGGGTCGACGAGCGGTGGCGGGGCGCGGGCCTGGGCTCACGGCTGCTGGCGGAGGCGGAACGGATCGCCCACGACGAGCGGGGCTGCACCTCGGCCCGGCTGGAGACCTGGGACTTCCAGGCGCCGGGGTTCTACCGGAAGCAGGGGTACGACGTGGTGTGCGTGATCCCCGACTATCCGCCGGGGATCACCGAATACACGCTGACGAAGCGGCTCAGCTGAGCCTCCGCGCGCCTGCCGCAGGCACCGCCTCGAACACCCTGGGCGCCGCGTGACCGCCGGAGGCGAACGCCTCCTCCACCGCCTTGGTGATGGTGTCCACGTCGGCCGCCTCCGCCAGCACGATCGCCGAGCCGCCGAAGCCGCCGCCGGTCATACGGGCGCCGAGGGCGCCGGAGGCGAGGGCCGTGTCCACGACCAGGTCCAGCTCCGGGCAGGAGATGCGGAAGTCGTCGCGCAGGGATGCGTGACCGGCGATCAGGACCGGGCCGATCGCCCGGGTCTCGCCCGCCTCCAGCAGGGCGACGGTCTTCTCCACCCGCTCGTCCTCCGTGACGATGTGACGGACCAGGCGGACCGCCTCCTCGTCGTCGCCCAACCGCTCCAGCGCGGCGTCGAGTTCCGCGTACGGGACGTCCCGCAGCGCGTCTACGCCCAGCAGGGCCGCGCCCCGCTCGCAGCCCGCGCGCCGCTTGCCGTACTCGCCGTCGCTGTGGGCGTGCTTGACGCGGGTGTCCACGACCAGCAGCCGCATGCCCTCCGCGGCCAGGTCGAAGGGGATCTGCTTCTGGGAGAGGTCCCGGGTGTCGAGGAACAGCGCGTGGCCCTCCTCGCAGCAGGCGGAGGCCGTCTGGTCCATGATGCCGGTGGGGGCGCCGACGTAGACGTTCTCGGCGCGCTGGCACAGGCGGGCCAGCTGCCAGCGCTGCAGGCCCAGTTCGTACAGGTCGTTCAGCGCGAGGGCCACGACGACTTCCAGCGCCGCCGAGGAGGACAGGCCCGCGCCGGACGGGACCGTCGACGACAGGTGGACGTCCGCACCGGTCACCGCATGGCCGGCCTCGCGCAGGGCCCAGACGACGCCGGCCGGATAGGCGGTCCAGTTGCGGTCCGACTCCGGGGCCAGGTCGTCCGGTCGGAGTTCCACGACCCCGCCCGCATCACCCTCGATGTCCGCCGAGTGCAGGCGCAGCACACCGTCCGTGCGGCGCGAGACCGCCGCGATCGCGGTGTGCGGCAGCGCGAAGGGCATCACGAAGCCGTCGTTGTAGTCGGTGTGCTCACCGATGAGGTTGACGCGGCCCGGCGCCGACCAGACACCTTCGGGCGCGGATCCGTAGAGCTCCACGAAACCGTCCCGCACCTGCTGTGCCGCCACTACTGCTCCCTTGCTGTGCTGATGGCCCGCGCGAACTCCCACGCGTCCGCCACGATCCCCGCGAGGTCCGCGCGGGACGGGTTCCAGCCCAGCTTCTCGCGGGCCGTGGCGGCCGAGGCCACCAGGACCGCCGGGTCACCGCTGCGGCGCGGGGCCACGACCTCGGGGATCGGGTGGCCGGTGACCTGCCGGACCGTCTCGATGACCTGGCGCACCGAGAAGCCCTCGCCGTTGCCCAGGTTGCAGATGAGGTGCTCGCCCGGGGCGGCGGCCTGCAGCGCGAGCAGGTGGGCGTCGGCCAGGTCAGCGACATGGATGTAGTCGCGGACGCAGGTGCCGTCCGGGGTCGGGTAGTCGTCGCCGAAGACGGAGATGGCGTCCCGCCTGCCCTGCGCGACCTGCAGCACCAGCGGGATGAGGTGCGACTCGGGGTCGTGGCGCTCGCCCTGCTTGCCGTAGGCGCCCGCCACGTTGAAGTAGCGCAGCGAGACCGCGCCCAGGCCGTGGGCCGCCGCCTCACCGGTGATCATGTGGTCGACGGCCAGCTTCGAGGCGCCGTAGGGGTTGGTCGGCGAGGTGGGCGCCGACTCCACGATCGGGACCTCCTTCGGCTCGCCGTACGTGGCGGCCGTGGAGGAGAAGACCAGCTTGCGGACGCCCGCCTCGCGCATCGCGCCGAGCAGCGCCATGGTGCCGGCGACGTTGTTGTCCCAGTACTTCTCGGGCTTCACGACCGACTCGCCGACCTGCGAGAACGCGGCGAAGTGCAGGACGGCGTCGTAGGAGGGGTCCAGCCATTTGGCGGCGTCGCGGATGTCGCCCTCGATGAAGGCGGCGCCCGCCGGGACCCCCTCGCGGAAGCCGGTCGTCAGGTTGTCCAGGACCGTGACCTCGTGGCCCGCCTCCAGCAGATGCTGGGCGACCACGCTGCCCACATAGCCCGCACCACCGGTGACCAGGTACTTACCGCTCATCAACTCGCTACCTCTCGCAGTCGCTCGGCCGCGCGCTCCGGCGGCACGTCGTTGATGAACACGTTCATGCCGGACTCGGAACCCGCGAGGAACTTCAGCTTGCCGGAGGTTCGGCGGATGGTGAAAAGCTCGAGGTGGAGCGCGAAGTCGTCACGGTTGACGCCCTCGAAGTCCTCCAGCGCCCCGAACGGGGCCTGGTGCCAGGCCGCGATGTAGGGCGTGGGCGGTTCACCTTCGCCGAAGATCCGGTCGAAGCGCCTCAAGAGTTCCAGATAGACCTTGGGGAACTCTGTGCGCGCCTGTTCGTCCAGCCCGAGCAGGTCGGGCACGCGACGCTTCGGGTACAGGTGGACCTCGTACGGCCAGTGCGCCGCGTACGGCACGAACGCCAGCCAGTGTTCACCTTCCAGGACGACCCGCTCACCGGTGAGTTCGCTCTGCAGGACGGCGTCGAAGAGGTTCTCCCCGCCCGTCGCCTCCTTGTGCTGGGCGACCTGGCGCAGCATCAGGGCGGTGCGAGGCGTCGTGAACGGGTACGCGTAGATCTGGCCGTGCGGATGCCCGAGCGTGACGCCGATCTCCGCGCCCCGGTTCTCGAAGCAGAACACCTGCTCCACGGAGGGGAGATGCGACAGCTCGGACGTTCGGTCCGTCCATGCCTCCAGGACCAGCGCCGCCTGCTCCTCGGTGAGGTCGGCGAAGGACGCGTTGTGATCGGAGGTGAAGCAGACGACCTCGCAGCGGCCCGAGTCGCCGGCCAGGGAGGGGAAGCGGTTCTCGAAGACGACCACGTCGTACGACGAGTCCGGGATCTCGCTCAGTCTGCCGTCCCGGGAGGGGCACAGCGGGCACTCGTCGGCCGGCGGGTGGTAGGTGCGGCCCTGGCGGTGCGAGGCGACGGCGATCGCGTCGCCGAGCAGCGGGTCACGGCGGATCTCGGAGGTCGTGACGGTCCGCTCCAGCGGCCGGTGGTCCACCGCGTCGCGCACGTTGTCGTCGCGCAGGTCGTAGTAGATCAACTCGCGACCGTCGGCCAGGCGGGTCGAGGTCTTCTTCACTGCGGACTCCCTATTCGAGCCACATCAATCATCAAACAGAACCAAACACATTGGAACATCGCCCCCTCACATCCGTCAACATCACAATCCAACAAAGAGCATCACCAAAAGTGTTTGGATACTGAACACAGAGGCGTAGGTTCCGCCCTGTATCAGTTCACGCGACGAAGCGAGTACTTATGCAAACCCCCACATACCAGGCCGTGGAACTGGCCGCCGAGCTTCGACTCCCCACGAACGGGCTCGACTACACGATCCTCGCCATCTACTTCGCCGTCGTCCTCGGCATCGGATTCGCCGCCCGCAGATCGGTGAAGACCAGCCTCGACTTCTTCCTCTCCGGGCGCTCCCTGCCCGCGTGGATCACCGGTCTCGCGTTCATCTCGGCCAACCTGGCCGCCACCGAGATCCTGGGCATGGCCGCCAACAGCGCGCAGTACGGCGCCTACACCGTGCACTGGTACTGGATCGGTGCCATCCCCGCCATGGTCTTCCTCGGCCTGGTGATGATGCCCTTCTACTACGGGAGCAAGGTCCGCTCCGTCCCCGAGATGCTGCTCCTCCGCTTCGACAAGTGGGCACATCTGCTGAGTTCGATCCTGTTCGCGTTTGCCGCCGTCCTGATCGCCGGTGTGAACCTCTACGCCCTCGCCATCGTCGTAGAGGCGCTCCTCGGCTGGCCGCAGTGGGTGGCGATCGTGGTCGCCGGTGCCTTCGTGCTGGCGTACATCACGCTCGGCGGTCTCTCCTCCGCGATCTACAACGAGGTGCTGCAGTTCTTCGTGATCCTCGCGGCCCTGATCCCGATCGTCGTGCTGGGCCTGAAGAAGGTCGGCGGCTGGGGCGGCCTGACCGACAAGCTCACCGCCAGCCACGGCGCGAACTTCACCACCGCCTGGGGCGGCACCGGCATCGGCAGCAGCAACCCGCTGGGCGCCAACTGGCTCACCATCGTGCTGGGCCTCGGCTTCGTGCTGTCCTTCGGCTACTGGACGACGAACTTCGCCGAGGTGCAGCGCGCCCTGTCCGCGAAGAACCTCTCGGCCGCTCAGCGCACCCCGCTGATCGCCGCGTACCCGAAGGTCTTCATCGTCTTCCTGGTGATGATCCCCGGGCTGGTCGCCGCCGCGCTGGTCCCCGGCTTCGGCACCACGAAGTCCGGCTACCAGTACAACGACGCCATCCCCTACCTCATGTCGCAGCTGCTGCCCAACGGCGTCCTCGGCATCGCCGTGACCGGACTGCTCGCCGCGTTCATGGCGGGCATGGCGGCCAACGTGTCGTCCTTCAACACGGTGTTCACCAACGACATCTGGGCCCGGTACGTGGTCAAGGGCCGCGAGGACGGCTACTACGTCCGCTTCGGCCGCCTGATCACGGTGATCGGCGTCTGCGCCTCGGTCGGCACGGCCTTCCTGGCCTCGTCGTTCTCGAACATCATGAGCTACCTCCAGACCCTGTTCTCCTTCTTCAACGTGCCGATGTTCGTCGTCTTCATCGTCGGCATGTTCTGGAAGCGCGCTTCCGCCAGGTCCGGCTTCTGGGGCCTGCTCGCCGGCACCGTGGCCGCGATGGTGAACTACTTCGTGATCTACAAGAGGGGGATCATCAGCATCCCCTCCGACCAGGGCGCCAACTTCGTCTCCGCGATCGTCGGCTTCGTCGCCGGCGCGGTGGTGATGGTGGTCGTGTCCCTGTTCACCAGGCCCAAGCCCGCCGAGGAACTCCAGGGCCTGGTCTACGGCACCACCTCACCCGGCATGTCCGAGCCGCCCGCCGTCGGCGACGACGCCTGGTACCGCCGGCCGGCCCTGCTGGGCTGGGGCGCGGTCGTCCTCGCTGCCGCCTGCTACATCCCGTTCTCGTTCTGATCGAGGGAGGATCGATTCACCATGACTGATCAGCACGGGTACTCAGAGCATGACGTGCAGCGCGAAGTCACCGAGCTCCAGCAGAAGTCGGCGACGGCGGCTCGCATCTTCGACCTGCGGCGCATCATCGGCGGGTTGTTCGTGGTCTACGGCGTGATCGTCACCATCGCCGGGATCACCGACGGCCAGGCCGCGATCGACAAGGCGCAGGGGGTCAACATCAATCTGTGGACCGGGATCGCGATGTTGATTCTGGGGGTGTTCTTCCTGGTGTGGCTGAAGTTGCGGCCGGCGGCCCCGCCGGTTCCTCCGGAGGAGGGCGGGGCGGAGTAGCGCCGTTGGACCTGCGGTCGTCTGCCGGGTGCGGGCGCACGGGGGCAGCCCCGCGCCCCTAACGGGGCGCTTCGTCCTCCGCAGGTACTGGGTGCTGCACCGGCCCCGCCCGGTCCAGCAGCCCCGTCCGTGCCGCCAGGGCCGCTGCCTCCAGGCGGGAGCCCACGCCCAGTTTCATCAGGACTCGTTGGACGTGGGTGCGCGCGGTGCTGGGGGCGATGCCCATGCCGGCTGCAATTAGGCGGGTGTCCTCGCCGTCGGCGACCCGGACCAGGACCTCGACCTCCCTCGGGGTGAGCATCTGGAGCAGGCGCTGGCCCTCGTCGTCCGGTTGGGCGGCGGGGTTCAGCAACTCGCTGAAGGCTCCTTGCAGCAGCTGCGGGGCAACCGCCGCCTCGCCCGCCCTCGCCTTCATGATGGCCCGCTCGACGCCCTCTATGCGCTCGTCATGGCGCACATAGCCCGAGGCGCCGGCGGCGAAGGCGGCGGCTATGCCACGCGGGCTCGGTACCGGGCCGAGGACCAGGACCGCCACCTGCGGACGCTCCCGTTTGATCTTCACCACCGGGTCGAAGATGCCCGGCTCGGCCGGTGTCGCCGTACCCAGCAGGCACACCTCCGGCGCACGGGTGATCACCAGCTCCGCCGCGCCCGCGGCAGGCGCCGCCGCGGCGAGCACCCGGTGCCCCCGCAGCTTCAACGCCGAGGCCAGCGCCTCGGCGAGCAGTCGGTGGTCGTCGACCACCATGAGCCGCACTCCCATCGAGCAACCCCCCAGTCCCCCCGATGGATCACCATGGATGCCGCGCTATGGATGCCCACCGGTCCGCGCGGACAGGAGCCCCCTCCCGGCTCCCCCGCTCTTCATGCCCCCGGAAGCTACACGCTTGTTCGACATTGCGCTCCCCCTACCGGTGAGAAGTGCCCCTGATCGACGGAATTTCTGGCTTTCCGCGTATTCGAGGGTGATGGGCGGTACGCGCACGGCCCCGCCCCTGAGCAGGGACGGGGCCGCAGCTGCCGGGCAGTGGTTTCAGCCGCCGGCGCCGAGCGCGAGCGCCAGGACCTTCTCCCCAGAGGCCGGACTCGACAGCTTGTCGGCGAACCGGCCGGCCAGGTACAGACGGCCCTGCGAGTAGAGGATCTCGGAGTAGTCGGGCGACAGGGTGCCCTCCAGGTCCCGCACCGACCCCGCCGCCGGGTTCTCCAGCAGCCTGGTCTCCTTGAAGGAGCCGCCGTCGATGCTGACGACCTGGCCGCCCTTGTCGTACGGCGGGTGCTTGTAGGCGATCACATTGCCGCCGTCCATACGCAGCGGGGTGATCGTGTAGCCGTCGCCGGCGTCGGCGCGCTGGCCGTTCTGCTTGCCGGTGGCCAGGTCGAACGCGACGATCTCGTTGGTCCGGCCGTAGTCCTTGCCGCCGTCGTGCTCCTCGGTCGGCAGATACAGCCTGCCGTTGCCGACGGCGACTCCGGTGCAGTGCTCGAGCTCGGAGATCGCGTCGCAGCTGGCCGCGTAGTCCTTGCCGGGAGCCGAGATCCGGGTGATCAGCTTGCCGGTCTTGTTGTCGATGGAGAAGAAGTCCGAGATCTCACTGCCGTCGCCCGCGCTGTGGCCGACGTCGGCCGCCACGACCAGCGGGTTCGTCGACACGACGGCGGCGTACTCGATGCCCGTGGCCAGCTTGTACTCCGAGATCGTCCGCCCGGACCGCGGGTCGATGGTCTGGATGTGCAGCTGCGGATCGTCGAACGAGCCGCACTTGAGCACCGCGACGAGCTTCTCGCCGCCGCCGTACCCGGCGTCGATGCAGCTGTCCTTGGGCTTCGGGGCCCACAGCTGCCTGCCGCCGGCGAGGTCGAAGGCGACGCCTCCGTAGTTGCCGCCCGCGGCGACCGTGTTCGCACTGACGGTGACGTTCTCGAAGGTCATCGCCCGGCCTCGGGAGCCGAGCGACTTCGTCCACAGCTTCTTGCCGGCGTGCAGGTCGATCGCCGCGACCTGGCTGCACCCCTCGGACCTGCCCTTCGGGGGCATTCTGGGCTGGAAGACGACGGCCGTCCGGTCGTCGTCGGTGGTGTGCGTGCTGACGGTGCAGACCGGGCCGGGGAGCTTGATCGTCCACAGCTTGCTGCCCTTGTCGCGGTCGTACCCGTTGATCTCCGCGACGCCGCTCTTCACATACGCCTTGTCCGTGAGCCACGAACCGGCGACGACGGTGGTGTCGTCCACCTGGGGCACCGGGACCTTGAACAGCAGCTGCGAGGCGGTGCGGGCGGGCACCTTCTCCTCACCCTCGGCCGTGCTGCCGCCGGTGCCGCCGCCACTGGAGCTCGCCCCCGCGCCGGAGGCGCCATCGGATGCAGTGTTCTTTCCGTCGTCCTTGCCCGACGAGGCGTACCAGACGCCGCCGGCGACGAGCAGTGCGACGGCGAGGACCGCCGCGAGGATGATCGCCGTCTGCCCGCCGCCCTTGCGTCCGCCGCCGGGCTGCCCGGTCTGCGCGTACGGCGGCGCGGGCGGCTGCGGGTAGCCGTAACCGGCCTGCCGGCCGTAGGGATTCGGCGGCTGCCCGTAGGGCGGTGCGGGCTGGGCGTAGGGGTTGGGCTGCTGCGGAGCCTGCGGTGCCTGGGGATAGCCGTATCCCGGCTGGGGCGGAGGCGGCTGGGGCGGGCCGAAGCCGCCCTGCTGCGGGGGCTGTTGGGGCGGCGGGGGCTGGGTCATGGCGTGGCTACCTCGTGAGCGGGCGGCGGGGACGACGGGCCTGGGGAGCGGTCACTTGCCGTAGGCGAGCATCAACTTGCCCTTCGAGTCGTCGTTTCCGCTGATCCGCGTGGGTGAGAGGTAGAAGCGTCCGTCGACCCAGTCGAAGGCCTTGGTGAAGACGGCGCTCTCCAGGGCCGCCGTGCTCTGCGGGTTCTGCAGCAGCTTCACCGGCGTGTGGCCGGAGCCGCTCGTCGCGATCGACACGACCTGGCCGCCCACGTCGTACGAGGGCTGCACATAGGCGATGAGCCTGCCGCCCTCGACCTTCATCGGCAGCATCGACGCGTCAGCCGGGGACTTGACGCGCCACTTCTCCTTGCCGTTCGCGAGGCTGATCGCGACGATCTCGTTCGGCCCGGTGGTGGCGTCGGTCGGCAGGTAGAGGGTGTCGGCGTCCGCGGTCACACCCTTGCAGCCCTGGAGGTCGCGTTCGAGGAGCGCCCAGCCGCACTGGGGGGCGAAGTTCCCGTCGAAGCCGACCTGGGAGCGGAACCTGCCGTTCGAGTCGAAGACCGAGATGTTCCAGGCCTTCTTGTCCTGGTTGGTGCTGTAGACGACGAGCGGGTCGACGGAGTACGTCCGCGCGACCGACCAGCCCTTGTCGAACTTCCGCGTCCACCTGGCCCTGCCGGTCGCCGGGTCGAGCTCCTGGATCTCGTCGTGCTCGTTCGGCTCGCTGGCATTGCAGGTCGCGACGGAGATCAGCCTGCTGCCGCCGGCGAAGGCGGTCGGGAAGCAGGCGCTGCCGTACTTCTTCTTGTCGAACAGCTTCTTCCCGCTGTCGATGTCGTACGCCACCCCCGACTGCGCGCGGCCCACCAGCACCGTCCGGCCGCTGAGGGACAGGGAGATGTTCAGGGTGCTGTCGAACAGCGCGCCCTCGGGGAGCGTGCCGCTCCAGCCCTTGGCGCCGGTGCCCAGGTCGAGTTGCTGGAGCTGGTTGCACTTGGCGCGCTGGCCGGTGCCGCTCTCGTAGGCCACCACGATCTTGTCGTCGGCCGACTTCTGCGGGGTGACCGCGCAGATCTTCTGCGGGAAGGTGACGGTGTCCCAGGCCGGGCTGCCGTCGGTCACGTCGTAGGCGAAGACCTGCTTGTACGCCGCCTTCACGGCCGCCTTGTCGGTGATCCACATGCCGGGGGCCTCGGCGCCCGCACCGGGTGCGTCCGGGGGCGACTCGTACCAGAGCACCTTCGCCTCGCCCGTCCTGCGGCTCGCGTTGAAGCCCTGGGGATCGGAACCGCTGCCGCTGCCACCGGAGCCGCCCGAGCCGGACGCGGTGGGCTTCGGGTCGTCGCTCTGCCCGGCGACCGGCTTCTTGTCGCCGCCGCGCGTCACGGCGTAGACGGTGCCGCCGATGACGGCCAGCGCGGCGACGGCCGCCGCGATCACCAGGCCCGGCTTCCCCTTGAAGGGATTGCCGGAGCCGGGCGGCGGGGTGCCGGGCGACCCGGGGTACTGGGGGTGCGGCGGATAGCCGTAACCGGGCTGCGCGCCGTATGGGCCGGGCTGCTGCGGCTGGCCGTACGGGCCGGGTTGGCCGTAGGGGCCGGGCTGTTGGGGTGGGAGCGGGGGCGGTGCTCCGAAACCGCCCTGTGGTGCGCCGAAACCGCCGTACGGCGGCTGGTTGGGCGGCTGCGTCATCAGCGCGTTCCCCCGTTCAGTCACTGATTTCTAGCCAAGTCCTCTTTCTATCACCTGCAACTGACAGCACACCGGGCCGGTTCAGCCCCTGTTCCCAAGGGAGAACCGGCCCGTGATGCCGTCGTTATGACCCTTCACTGAGCCTTCACGCGTCTTCGGCGAGTTCCAGCCAGCGCAGCTCCAGGTCCTCGCGCTCGCCCGCCAAGTCGCGCAGCTGGGCGTCGAGTTCGGCCACCTTGGCGAAGTCGGTGGCGTTCTCGGCGATCTGGGCGTGCAGCTTGGTCTCCTTCTCGGAGACCTTGTCCAACTGCCGCTCGATCTTCTGGAGTTCCTTCTTCGCGGCTCGCTGGTCGGCGGCGCTCTTCTCGGCGGCGGGCCTGGCCGCGACGGGCGAGGCGGCCGCGACCGCCTCCTCCATCTTCCGGCGCCGCTCCAGGTACTCGTCGATGCCGCGCGGCAGCATCCGCAGGGTGGCGTCGCCGAGCAGCGCGAACACGCGGTCGGTGGTGCGCTCGACGAAGAACCGGTCGTGGGAGATCACGATCATCGAGCCGGGCCAGCCGTCGAGGAGGTCCTCCAGCTGGGTCAGGGTCTCGATGTCGAGGTCGTTGGTGGGCTCGTCGAGGAAGAGGACGTTGGGCTCGTCCATGAGCAGACGCAGCAGCTGCAGGCGGCGGCGCTCACCGCCGGACAGGTCGCCGACGGGCGTCCACTGCTTCTCCTTGTTGAAGCCGAACGTCTCGCACAGCTGACCGGCCGTCATCTCCCGCCCCTTGCCGAGGTCGACGCGCTCGCGCACCTGCTGCACGGCCTCCAGGACCCGCAGGTTCGGGTTGAGTTCGGCTACCTCCTGGGAGAGGTAGGCGAGCTTGACGGTCCTGCCGACGGCGACCCGCCCGCCGACGGGCTGCACCTCGCCCTCGGACCGTGCCGCCTCGGCCATGGCGCGCAGCAGGGAGGTCTTGCCGGCGCCGTTGACGCCGACCAGGCCGATGCGGTCTCCGGGGCCGAGCTGCCAGGTGACGTGCTTGAGCAGCACCTTGGGTCCGGCCTGCACGGTGACGTCTTCCAGGTCGAAGACGGTCTTTCCGAGCCGCGAGGAGGCGAACTTCATCAGCTCGCTGCTGTCCCGGGGCGGCGGTACGTCCTTGATGAGCTCGTTGGCGGCCTCCACGCGGAAGCGCGGCTTGGACGTACGGGCGGGCGCACCGCGCCGCAGCCAGGCCAGTTCCTTGCGGACGAGGTTCTGCCGCTTGACCTCCTCGGTGGCGGCGATGCGCTCGCGCTCGGCGCGCGCGAAGACGTAGTCGGAGTAGCCGCCCTCGTACTCGTGGACGACCCCCCTCTGCACGTCCCACATGCGCGTGCAGACCTGGTCCAGGAACCAGCGGTCGTGGGTCACGCACACGAGAGCGGAGCGGCGCTCGCGCAGATGGCGCGCGAGCCAGGCGATGCCCTCGACGTCGAGGTGGTTCGTGGGCTCGTCGAGGACGATCAGGTCCTGTTCCTCGATGAGCAGCTTGGCGAGCGCGATACGGCGCCGCTCGCCGCCGGACAGCGGCGCGATGACGGTGTCCAGGCCCTGCGGGAAGCCCGGCAGGTCGAGGCCGCCGAACAGGCCGGTGAGCACGTCCCGGATCTTGGCGTTGCCCGCCCACTCGTGGTCTTCCATGTCCCGGATGACCTCGTGCCGGACGGTGGCGTTCGGGTCGAGGGAGTCGTGCTGGGTGAGCACGCCGAGGCGGAGGCCGCCGGAGTGGGTGACCCGCCCGGTGTCGGCGTCCTCCAGCTTGGCCAGCATGCGGATCAGGGTGGTCTTGCCGTCGCCGTTGCGCCCGACCACCCCGATCCGGTCGCCTTCGGAGACGCCGAGGGACACGCCGTCGAGGAGGGCACGAGTGCCGTACACCTTGCTGACGTTCTCGACATTGACCAGATTGACGGCCATTTTTCTCCTGCCCAGGGGGCTGTATCGACATGCGGCACCGCCGCAGGGGGTCAGCCTCCCAGCCTAATGCGCGCCGGTCGGTGGCCGATCCCCCTGCAGGTCACGCCCGGATCAGCCGCAGATCAGCGGGCTGCGGCCGCGCGGATCTCGCCGAGCAGGTCGTACATCACCTGGCCGGGGCACTCGGTGGCGAAGTAGTCGCGGTGCCCGCCGATGGTGTTCGTGTCCTTCTTCGTGCCGTTGACGGGGTTCACGTAGGTGACCCTCGCCTGGGGGTCGAGGCCCTTGAACCGGCAGATCACCTTGATCAGCCGGGTCAGGGAGTCCTTGGCCGCGTCCGTGGGGCCGTTCTCCGTGAGCGTGCCGATGAGGGCGATGCCGAGGGCGCCGGAGTTGTAGCCCACGGAGTGGAAGCCGGTGACGAGGTCGCCGTCCAAGTTGAAGGCGGGGATGCCGTCGTCGCCGGAGTAACGGCCCTCGTAGACGGTGCCGGACTCGTCGATGAGGAAGTGGTAGCCGATGTCGCCCCAGTCGTTGGTGATCGCGTGGAGCTCATAGATCGCGCGTACCGTCGCGGCCGGGTCGGGATCGTTGTTCGGCGTGGCGGTGTGGTGGACCGTGATGATCTGCAACGGGTAGTACTTCTCGGGCGAGTTGACCTTGCCGTCCTTGTACCGCTTGGACTCGTCGGCGCCCCACGCCGGGCGGGAGAGGTAGCGCACACCACGTACGCGCGTCGGCTCGCTGGGCACGTGGAAGGTGTGGCCGGGGCCGTCGGTGACGTCGATCGCCAGCGAGGACACGTCGGACACTCCGCCCGACACCTTCACCTCGTAGACGGTGGCGTTCTGGGCCGCCACCAGCGCGCTGCCGCCGTCCTTGACGGCCGAGCAGCCCGCGGTCACGGTCTGCCAGCCACCGTCCGCGAGGCGGATCGCGGTGCCTTCCTTGGCTCCGGACCACCGCAGACCGACGTAGGAGGCGGCGAAGGCGGTGGTGGCCTCGCCGGTGCCGGTGGCGGCCTCGGTCCGGGTGGCGGGGAACTTCTCCGGGGTCGTACCGGAGCCGCCGGAACCGTTGGAGCTGGAGCCGTCACCGTCACCGGAGCCGGAGCCGGAGCCGGAGCCGGAGCCGGAGCCGGTGGCCGCGAAGACCGCAGGGGTCACGGCAGCCGCGCCGGCCACCGCCGCGGCGGCACCGATCACGCCGCGACGGGACAGAGAGCGCTTCCTGCGGTGGGCAGGGGAGGGTGTGGGGGATTCGGACACGTGCGTGACCCTTCGGCTGTGCAGGGGGTAGGTGCGCCACACCGGGCGCTTGAAAGCTCAATCGACCCTATTGGTCCCACCGGCCCCATCAGTACTGCGATTGCCGTACATCCGCGTGGAAATCCGTCACGTTCGTGTGGAGATCGGGCGAAGATCGCGTACGGCGCCACGGTGTCGCGTCGGGCCTCGCCCATCTGTGTCCCGCCCGCGCGTTCGCCCACCGGGCATGCGGGCCCGCATCCGGCGGCCAGATGCCCCGCCGGTCGGGCGTCAACAAACGCTCAGCCGCCCAACGCCGTGCGCACCGACCGGCGCACGAGCCCGAAGCGCACAGCGTCTGCGCCACCTCGGCCGCCGACTCCGCATCCCGGGCAAGGAAGGCCGTCGTCGGGCCCGAGCCCGACACCAACGCGGCGAGCGCGCCCGCGGTGCAGCCCGCGGCGAGGGTGCTCAACGGTCCGGGGTCGACCGGCGCTCAGCCGCCCACCACCGTCGCCCCGGCTACCGGCCCCGAAGCCATGCGTACCGACCGGCACATGCCCGAAGTACGCAGCGTCTCGGCCACCTCGGCCGCCGACTCCGGATCCCGGGCGAGGAAGGCCGTCGTCGGGCCCGAGCCCGACACCAACGCGGCGAGCGCGCCCGCGGTGCAGCCCGCGGCGAGGGTGTCGGCGAGGTCGGGGAAGAGGGAGAGGGCGGCGGGCTGGAGGTCGTTGGAGACGGCCGCGGCGAGCGCGTCCGGGTCGCCCTTGGCGAGGGCGCGCAGGAGTTCCTCGGAGGCGACGGGTTCGGGGATGTCGCGGCCCTCCACCAGCCGGTCGAACTCGCGGAAGACGGCCGGGGTGGAAAGACCGCGGCCGGCCATCGCGAACACCCAGTGGAACGTGCCGCCGACCTCCAGCGTGCGCAGCTGCTCGCCGCGCCCGGTGCCCAGCGCCGCCCCGCCCACCAGGCTGAACGGCACATCGCTGCCCAACTCGGCGCAGATGGAGAGGAGTTCGGCCCGGGAGGCGCCCGTCTGCCACAGCGTGTTGCAGGCCAGCAGCGCGCCCGCGCCGTCCGCGCTGCCGCCCGCCATGCCGCCGGCGACCGGGATGTCCTTGGCGATGTGGATGTGCACGGCCGGTTCGATGCCCCGCCGCCGGGCGAGTTCGAGGGCCGCGCGCGCCGCGAGGTTCGTACGGTCAAGGGGCACGTGCTTGGCGTCCGGCCCCTCGCAGGTGATGCGCAGTTCGTCGGCGGGCGTCACGGTGACCTCGTCGTGGAGGCCGACCGCCAGGAAGACGTTGGCCAGGTCGTGGAAGCCGTCGGGGCGGGCCGCACCCACCGCGAGCTGCACGTTGACCTTGGCGGGGACGCGTACGGTGACGCTCACTTCTGACCGGGCTCCTTGTTCGCGGTGGTCTCGGCGTGCTCGGCGATGCGCGCGAACTCCTCGACCGTGAGGGCCTCTCCGCGCGCCTGCGGCGACACCCCGGCGGCGACGAGGGCCGCCTCCGCCGCCGCGGGCGACCCGGCCCAGCCGGCGAGCGCGGCCCGCAGCGTCTTGCGCCGCTGCGCGAAGGCCGCGTCGACCACGGCGAACACCTCGCGCCGCGAGGCGGTGGTCTTGAGCGGCTCGGTGCGGCGGACCAGCGAGACGAGGCCGCTGTCGACGTTCGGGGCGGGCCAGAAGACGTTGCGGCCGATGGCGCCGGCCCGCTTGACCTCGGCGTACCAGTTGGCCTTCACGGACGGGACGCCGTACACCTTCGAGCCGGGCGCGGCGGCGAGGCGGTCGGCGACCTCCGACTGGACCATGACCAGGGTGCGTTCGATGCTCGGGAAGGTCTCGAGCATGTGCAGGAGGACCGGGACGGCGACGTTGTAGGGGAGGTTCGCGACGAGTGCGGTCGGGGCGGGGCCCGGCAGCTCGGTCACGTGCATCGCGTCCGAGTGGACGAGCGCGAAACGGTCGGCGCGGTCGGGCATGCGGGCCGCGATGGTGGCGGGCAGCGCCGCGGCCAGTACGTCGTCGATCTCGACGGCGGTGACGCGGTCGGCGACCTCCAGCAGCGCCAGGGTGAGGGAGCCGAGCCCCGGGCCGACCTCGACGACCACGTCGTCCGGGCGGACGCCGGCGGTGCGGACGATACGGCGGACCGTGTTGGCGTCGATCACGAAGTTCTGACCGCGCTGCTTGGTGGGGCGGACGCCGAGGGCTGCCGCCAGTTCGCGGATGTCGGCGGGGCCCAGGAGGGCGTCGGGGGCTGGGCTGCTGCTCACGGCGACAAGGGTACGTGGCGGCAACCAAGCGGTTCGCCTGGTGCCGCGATTGGCCGTCGATCGGCCGCGGGCACGTCGCCCCCACCGGCCCGCGGCCAAAAACCCGCCTCACCCGTGCAGCCGCGCCCCGCAATGGGGCCAGGGGCTCGCCCCTCGCCGTACATACAACTTCTTCGCACGGGCCGTCTGCTCCGCCGGGGACGCGTCCTCCGGGCGGCCGGTGCCGCCGAGGCTCTGCCAGGTGCGGGACTCCAGCTGGTAGAGGCCGCCGTAGGTGCCCGAGGGGTCGACGGCGTCCGGGCGGCCGCCCGACTCGCAGGCCGCGAGGCCCTTCCAGTTCAGGTCGTCGGCGCCGCGCACGGACGTCGGGAGCGGCTTGGTGCCCACCTTCACGACCTGCGGCTGCGGCTCGCGCACCACCTCGGTGCCGGCAAGGCGCGGCTTCTGCCGGACCCCGTTGACGATGCGCAGGGAGTACGTGATCCGCCGCAGCCCCGGCTGTCCCACCCGGTCGACGACCTCCGTCCCCTTGAACACCCCGGGGTCGTCCTCCCGCTGCACCTTGAACGGGATCTCCTCCTCGCGGACCTCCTTGGAGCCGGTGACCCGCAGCACGGTCACCGTCTGCCCGTCGCGCGGGAAGCTGTCCGCCGGGACGGAGGTGGTGTCCTCGCCGTGCAGCAAGACCCCGGCCTCCTCGACGACCTCCTGCACGGTCGCCGCGTTCGTGCGGACCGTCCGTGCGTGGCCGTCGGCCATGACCGTCACGGAACGCTCGGTGCGCACGTCGAGCGAGAGCCCCGCGCGTCCGATGTGCCGGGAGCGCGCAGCGGACAGATACGCGCCCTGCGCCCGCACCCCCATCTCCTCGAGCGCCTCCTGCACCGTGTCCGCCGTCGTCCACACCTCGCGCCGGTGCCCGTCGATGGTGAGCCGCACGGGACGCCCGTACTGCACCACGATCTCGTCACCACTGCGGATCGCCGTGCCGGGGGCCGGCGCGACCACGTCGTGCGCCCCCACGTCGACGCTCTCCTGTGCGAGCAGTTCGGTCACGTCGTCGGCGAAGGTGTGCAGGGTGCGCGGCTTGCCGTCGACGTTCAGCTCGATGGCCTTGTCCTTGGCGACGAACGCGGTGGTGCCGCCGGCCAGGAAGGCGACGACCAGCGCCTGCGGCAGCAGCCTGCGCATCGAGCCGTCCGGGAGCTCGATGGGCCGCGCCCTGCGCCGGCGTGCGGCCCGGCGCCTGCGTCCCGCTCCGGCGGGCGCGGCGGGCGCGGGCACTTCCTCGCCCGCCG
>NZ_JBFBBE010000107.1:0-30955 GCF_040682555.1 Streptomyces sp. NPDC051172 | reverse complement strand
CACGACCTCAACCCCCTGACCGTGCTCCGCGACCTCTTCGCCGGAAACCCCTGGCTGCCACCCGCTCACGCGTAATCAACGACCTGAGCAGTCACTTCCAGTTGTTCCGTCCGCACACCCAGCAGAATGCAGCCCGTTTCACGACGTGTTCAAGGGTTTCCCTGTCACACGTTCGTGAAATTCAATGGTCCGGGATGCGAGACCGGTCGGGTTTACCTTGACGGCCCGCGGCGCCGACTGCCACGATCGACAACATGAAGATGCGACTGGACCTCACGCGGCGACGCCATGTCGACCTCGCGCGCGTCTCCAGCGCCTCCTGTTGCACCGCGGCCTGATCAACCTCTCTGAATCCGCCGACCTTTCCGCCTTCTCAGCCTGAATTCGCCGCGCCCCTGCACGGCTTGAATTCGGCGTGCCCGGAAACATTCCGCAACAGGAGTCACGCATGCCTGCCGCGCCCGTGAAATTCGCCTACTGGGTCCCCAACGTCAGCGGGGGACTCGTCACCAGCAAGATCGAGCAGCGCACCGACTGGGGATACGAGTACAACCGCGAACTCGCCGTCCTCGCCGAGAACAACGGCTTCGACTACGCCCTCAGCCAGGTCCGCTACATGGCCAGCTACGGCGCCGAGTACCAGCACGAGTCGACCAGCTTCAGCCTCGCCCTGCTCCTCGCCACCCAGCGTCTGAAGGTCATCGCGGCCGTCCATCCCGGCCTGTGGCACCCCGGCGTCCTCGCCAAGCTCGGCGCCACCGCCGACCATCTCTCGAACGGCCGCTTCGCCGTCAACGTCGTATCCGGCTGGTTCAAGGGCGAGTTCACCGCCCTCGGCGAGCCCTGGCTGGAACACGACGAGCGCTACCGCCGCTCCGAGGAGTTCATCCGCGCCCTGCGCCAGATCTGGACCGAGGACCACACCGAACTCTCCGGCGACTTCTACCGGCTGCGCGACTTCTCCCTCAAGCCCAAACCCCTCAACACAGCCGAGCGTCCGCACCCGGAGATCTTCCAGGGCGGCAACTCCACCGCCGCCCGCGCGATGGCGGGCCGGGTCTCAGACTGGTACTTCTCCAACGGCAAGGACTTCGACGGGGTCACCGAGCAGATCAACGACGTACGGAAGTCGGCTGCCGAAGTCGGCCGACGGGCACCGAAGTTCGGCCTCAACGGCTTCCTCATCACCCGTGACACGGAGGCCGAGGCCCGTGACACGCTCCGCGAGATCGTCGCCAAGGCGGACACCGAGGCCGTCGAGGGCTTCGGCGCCGCGGTGAAGCAGGCGGGACAGTCCACCGCCGACAAGAAGGGCATGTGGCAGGACTCCTCCTTCGAGGACCTGGTGCAGTACAACGACGGATTCCGCACGGGGCTCATCGGCACGCCCGAGCAGATCGCGGAGCGCATCGTCGCCTACAAGAAGCTCGGTGTGGACCTCCTGCTCCTCGGCTTCCTGCACTACCACGAGGAGGTCGAGTACTTCGGCGAGCGGGTGCTGCCGCTCGTGCGTGAACTCGAGGCAGAGCTCCCGGACACGGAGCCCGAATCCGTCCCCGTGCACGCCTGAGCGCCCCACCGCGAAAGAGGTCATCAGCATGAGCACCGTCACGCCCACCGACTGGACCACTCTCCCCGCCCCGCGGACCGCCCAGGACTGGATCGCCCGCGCCGCAGAGGTCGCCGCCGTCCTCGCCACCGACGCCGCGGAACGCGACCGCGCCGGAGCCACCCCGTACGCCGAGGTCCAGCTCCTGAAGGACGCGGGTCTCGTCACCCTGCTCGGCCCCACCGAGCACGGCGGCGCAGGCCAGGACTGGCCCACCGCCTACCGCGTCGTCCGCGAGGTCGCCAAGGCCGACGGCTCCATCGGCCAGCTCCTCGGCTACCACTACCTGTGGTTCTGGGCCGCCCGTCTGGTCGGCACCCCCGAGCAGTGGGAGCAGGTGGAGGCCGAGGCCAGCCGCGGCCGCTGGTTCTTCGGAGGAGCGGTCAACCCCCGCGACAAGGACGTCATCGTCACCGAGGACGGCGACGACCTCGTCTTCACCGGCCGCAAGTCCTTCTCCACCGGCAGCAAGGTCTCCGACGTCACCGTCCTCGAAGGCGTCCTGGAGGGCACGGACAACCACGTCTTCGCCATCGTGCCCTCCGACAGCGAGGGCCTGGCCTTCCACGACGACTGGGACAACATCGGCCAGCGGCTCACCGAGAGCGGCGGCGTCACCCTCGACGGGGTGAGCACCCCGTGGGCGTCCGCGGCCGGCTACGTCGACAAGCAGTTCCAGCCGCGCACGTACAACACGCTCAACGTCCCCACCATCCAACTGGTCTTCGTCAACTTCTACCTGGGCATCGCGGGCGGCGCGCTGGAGACGGCGGCCACCTACACCCGCACCAAGTCCCGGTCCTGGCTGCACGGCGGCCACGAACGCGCGGTCGACGAGCCCTACGTGATCGACACCTACGGCGACCTCACCGCCAAGTTGTGGGCGGCCGAGGCGCTCGCCGACGCCGTCGCAGCCGAGGGGCAGAAGCTGCACGACGACCCGGACGCCGTCACGGAGCAGACCCGCGGCGACTTCGAGGTGCGGGTGGCCGCCGTCAAGGCACGCGCCACCGACGTCGCCCTGGAGATCGCCAACCGTATCTTCGAGGTGACCGGCGCCCGCTCCACCGCCACCTCCGAGGGCCTGGACCGGTTCTGGCGCAACATCCGCACCCACACCCTGCACGACCCCGTCGCCTACAAGCGGCGCGAGGTCGGCCGCTGGGTCCTCGAGGGCGAACTGCCCGAACCCACCTGGTACTCCTGACCCTTCCCCGGGGCGCCCGCCGCGCGGGCGCCCCGCCTCCTCGCAAGAGGACGCATCCCAGCGCAGCCCCGTGCATCCCTGAAAGAGGACCCATGGCCACCGTCCTGTCCGTCTCCGGCAGCCCCTCCGCCTCCTCCCGCACCAACCGCCTCCTGCGTCATCTGGACAAGAGGCTGATCGCACAGGGCCACGAGGTGATCCCGCTCGACGTGCGCACCATCCCCGCCGATGCCCTGCTCGGCGCGGACTTCAAGCACCCCGCCATCGTCGCGGCCACCGAACTGTTCGCGCAGGCCGACGGCGTCGTCGTCGGTACCCCCGTCTACAAGGCGTCGTACTCCGGGGTCCTCAAGGCACTTCTTGACCTGCTCCCGCAGTACGCGCTGACCGGCAAGACCGTACTGCCGCTGGCCACCGGCGGCTCGACCGCCCACGTCCTGGCCATCGACTACGCGCTGCGCCCGGTCCTGTCCTCCATGGGCGCCGGCCACATCGTGCAGGGCTGGTTCACCCTCGACAAGGACATCACCGTGCACGAGGACGGCCGGCTCGCCGTGGCGCCGGGCGCCGCCGAGGCACTCGCCCAGGTCGTCGACCAGTTCTCCACGGCCCTGGGCCGCACCCGGCTCCTGGCCGCGGCGAGCTAGCGCCGTGTCCGCCCATGTCATCGCCGACGACGCGGAGGCCCTCGCCGTCGCGGCCGCCCTGGCCGAGGAGTTCCGCGCCGGCGCCGCCGCGCGGGACGCCGAACGCAGCCTGCCGCGCGAGGAGTTGGACAAGCTGTCCGCCTCCGGGCTGCTCGCGGTCACCGTCCCCGCCGAGCACGGCGGCGCGGACGTCACCGCGCTCACCCTCGCCGAGATCTTCCGGCTGCTCGCCTCGGCCGACGGCAGCCTCGCCCAGATCCCACAGAGCCACTTCGCCTATGTCAATGTGATCCGCCGTCAGGGCACCGAGGAGCAGCGGAAGTTCTTCTTCGCCGAGCTGCTCGCGGGGCGCCGCCTCGGCAACGCCCAGTCCGAGGCGGGCACCAAGCACGTCCAGGACATCCGCACCCGGCTGGAACCGCAGCCGGACGGCTCCTATCTCCTCACCGGTGTCAAGCACTACTCCACCGGGGCCCTCTTCGCCGACTGGATCCCGGTGCTGGCCCGTGCGGAGGACGACAACCTGCATGTCGCTTACGTGCCCCGGCAGGCCCCCGGCCTGACGGTGATCGACGACTGGGACGGCATGGGGCAGCGCACGACCGCCAGCGGAACCGTGCGCCTGGACGGGGTCGAGGTGCCCGCCGACCGCGTGCTGCCGCACCACCTCACCTTCCAGGGCCCGCAACTGCATGGCGCCGTGGCCCAGTTGCTGCACGCGGCCATCGACGCGGGCATCGCGGCGGGAGCCCTCGCCGAAGCCGCCGAGTTCGTGCGCGGCAAGAGCCGCCCCTGGTTCGAGAGCGGCGTCGACACGGCCGCCGAGGACCCGCTGCTCATCCAGCGGATCGGTGAACTCGCCCTCCAGGTACGGGCGTCCGAAGCCCTCCTGCGCGAGGCCGCCCGCGCGGTCGACGCGGCGCGCACCGACCTCACCGACGACACGGCGGCCGAGGCGTCCATCGCGGTCGCCGCGGCCAAGGTGCAGGCCGCGCAGACGGCGGTCGAGGTGGCGAGCGCCCTGTTCGAGGTGTCCGGCACCCGGGCGGCACTCAACTCCCTGAATCTCCATCGGCATTGGCGCGACGCCCGGACCCACACCCTGCACGACCCGGCCCGCTGGAAGATCCAGCACATCGGCCGGTACGTGCTGAACGGCACCCGGCCGCCCCGCCACGGCCTCCTCTAGCGACACCAGCGACACCTCTGATCGGAGACCCCACGTGTCCCTCACCTTCCACTGGTTCCTGCCCACCAACGGCGACAGCCGGCACGTCGTCGGCGGCGGCCACGGCACCCCCGCCACCGCCTCCGGCCGGGACCGGCCGCCGACGGTGGCCTACCTGAGCCAGATCGCCAAGGCCGCAGAGGACCTGGGCTTCGTCGGCGCGCTCACCCCCACGGGCGCCTGGTGCGAGGACGCGTGGCTGACCACCGCCATGGTCAGCCAGCACACCGAGCGCCTGAAGTTCCTGGTCGCCTTCCGCCCCGGCTTCGTCTCGCCGACGCTGGCCGCGCAGATGGCATCCACCTTCCAGCGGCAGAGCGGCGGGCGGCTGCTCCTGAACGTCGTCACGGGCGGCGAGAGCCACGAGCAGCGGGCCTACGGCGACTTCCTGGACAAGGACGACCGCTACCGCCGTACCGGCGAATTCCTGGAAATCGTTCGGGCCTTGTGGGAGGGCAAGACCGTCGACCTGCACGGCGAGCACCTCCAGGTCGCGGACGCCAAGCTCGCCCGGGTGCCCGACCCGATCCCCGAGGTGTACTTCGGCGGCTCCTCGCCCGTCGCCGGAGAGATCGCCGCCAAGTACGTCGACACCTACCTCACCTGGGGCGAGCCGCCCGCCCAGGTCGCCGAGAAGATCGCCTGGATCCGGGGGCTCGCCGCCAAGGAGGGCCGCACCCTGCGCTTCGGCATCCGGCTGCACGTCATCACCCGCGACACCTCCGAAGACGCGTGGGCGGAGGCGAACCGGCTCCTCGACGGCTTCGACCCGCAGACCGTGCAGTCGGTCCAGGCGGGACTCGCCCGCAGCGAGTCCGAGGGCCAGCAGCGGATGCTCGCCCTGCACGGCGGCGGCAACCGCGACGGCCTGGAGATCCACCCCAACCTGTGGGCGGGCATCGGCCTGGTCCGCGGCGGCGCGGGCACCGCCCTGGTCGGCAGCCACGAGGAGGTCGCCGAGCGGATCAAGGAGTATGCGGCCCTCGGCATCGAGGAGTTCGTGCTCTCCGGCTACCCGCACCTGGAGGAGGCGTACTGGTTCGGCGAGGGCGTGCTGCCGCGCCTGGCCGCGCAGGGCCTGTGGCAGCACCCGTTCGCCCAGCCGGCCGCACCCTCGGCACAGGTGCCGTTCGCGAGCTAGCCCCTCGCGCCGACCTTGCCGCCGAAGAAGACCTGCACCTCCCGGACCAGCCCGTCCCGGACGGTGATCGCCTCGACATTGCGGTACCGGTCGCCGGTCGTGAGCTCGTACTCGTAGTGGACGAGTACGAGCTCCTCGTCGGCAGGCACGACATGCAGCATCCGCTGCTCCACGAACCGGTCCGCGGTCGGGAAACACCGCTCGAAGAAGGCCTCCTTGTCGAGGTGGTCGTCCTGCGGACTGGTGAAGGAGAAGTCCTCGGCGTAGAGCGCCAGGGCCGCCTCGCGGTCCTGCGACCGGTAGCACCGGAACGCTGCCTGGACGACATCGGTCGGACTCTTCGCCATCAGGCCTCCTGGATCTCCGTGAGCGCATCGAGATGCGCCCGCCGCACCACCGACGTCTGCCCCTGCACCAGCAGGAACATTCCCTCGCGGGCCAGCCGCTGGGCGGGATGACGTACGTCCATGGTGCGGCCGCCCCCGGCCACGACCGCAGCGGTCGTGGCCGCACGCATGAGGTCGTAGGACCGCGTCCTGAGCGCCAGCCGTTCCGCGACGCGCTCGTGCGGGACGGGGTGATCGGCCAGCTCGTACGCCTGCCGCCGCACGTCGTCGAGGCGGCCGCGCAGCCCCCGGGCGGTCTCCGTCTCGCCGGTGTCCTCCAGCACACGCAGCGCGGCGTACGCCACCCCGAAGACGGCCGGAGACGTGTTCGTGCTCCGAGGCAGGTCGACGAGGGCGAACTTCTCCTGCGGGGTGCGCAGCACGAGGTTCTCGTCGGGCAGCCACAGGCCCTCCAGGTCCAGCGAGACCGTACGGGCGGCGGTGAGCGCCGCCAGTTGCATCGGTTGCGAGGCGCGCAGCCCCGGCTGTTCGCGGGCGTCGGCGAAGGCGAAGACGATCTCGGCCGAGTCGGTCACGCCCGCGAGCAGCATCACGTCGTTCAGCCCCCAGCCGGTGTACCAGGGCACGGCGCCGTCGAACCGCCAGCCGTTCCGCTCCGCCACGGCCCGCACGGGCACCCGGGGGAAGGCACGGACATGGGCGTAGGCGATCCCGGCGAGCAGCTCACCGGAGGCCAGCGGACCCAACAGCCGCTCCCGCACCGGGAGTTCGGACCTCGCCAGCAGCCGTACGGGAGTGTGGTGCTGGGTCTGCACGAACCACGTCGAGCAGCATGCCCCGGCCAGGATCTCCTGCACCTCCCGCGCCACCGGGTCGGGGGCGCCCGCACCGCCGTACTCCCGTGGCGCGCTCATCCCGAGCAGCCCCGACCGCCGGATGGCCTCGAGGTGGCTCGCGGGCACTCCCTCCTGGTCGATGCGCTCCGCGTTCGGGGTGAGAAGGTCGACGGCGAGAGACTGGGCAGTGGCGACGAGGGGGTGCGCTGTGGAGTTCATCTGAGCCCTTTCGTGGATACCCCCGGCTTCAGCCGGGGGGAGGAAACGAAACCCCTGCGGAGCAGGGCAGCAAGCGGGGTTTCGCCGCCAGGGCGAGAGACTGTGCTCCGACCCACAGATTCGATCTCTAAGTCGCAGAGCCGATAGTTTGTGAGCGTGACCGAGAGGTGTGTGAAGCGGGCGTTCAAGTATCGCTTCTATCCGACCGATGCGCAGGCAGCGGAGCTGTCCCGCACGTTCGGCTGCGTCCGCAAGGTCTACAACCTGGCCCTCGCGGCGCGAACGGAGGCGTGGGCCCGACAGGAGCGGGTCAACTACAACGCCACCTCGGCGATGCTGACGGCCTGGAAGAAGACCGAGGAACTGGCGTTCCTCAACGACGTGTCGTCGGTGCCCTTGCAGCAGTGCCTGCGGCACCTCCAGACGGCGTTCACCCACTTCTTCGGCAAGCGGGCGAAGTATCCGCGCTTCAAGTCCCGCAAGAAGTCCCGGAAGTCCGCCGAGTACACCACCAGTGGTTTCCGCTTGCGCGACGGGAAGCTGACCCTGGCGAAGATGACGGAGCCGCTGGACATCGTGTGGTCCCGGCCCCTTCCCGAGGGGGGAAGCCGTCCACGGTGACCGTGTCCCAGGATGCGGCAGGACGCTGCTTCGTTTCGATGCTGTGCGACGACCCGGGCATCCAGCCGCATCTGCCCATGGACGCGGCGGTGGGTATCGACATGGGCCTGGAGCACCTGCTGACCCTGTCGACCGGCGAGAAGATCGCCAACCCGAGGCACGAACGCACCGACCGCTCCCGGCTCGCTCTGGCCCAGCGCCGCCTGGCGAAGAAAGCGAAGGGTGACGGAGCGAACCGTCGCAAGGCACGGCGGAAGGTCGCCAAGATCCACGCCCGGATCGCTGATCGCCGCCGTGACCACCTGCACAAGCTGACCACTCGACTCGTGCGTGAAAACCAAACGCTCGTGATCGAGGACCTGACCGTACGGAGCATGGTCGAAAATCGGAGTCTGGCCCGCGCCATCAGCGGCGCCGCGTGGTCGGACTTCCGGGGCATGCTGGAGTACAAAGCCCGCTGGTACGGGCGAGAAGTGGTCGCGGTCGACCGCTTCTTTCCCTCCTCCAAGGTGTGCTCCGCCTGCGGCACCCTGCAGGAGAAGATGCCGCTGCATGTGCGCACCTGGACATGCGACTGCGGCACGACCCACGACCGGGACGTGAACGCAGCACGCAACCTTCTGGCCGCCGGACTGGCGGTGACAGTCTGTGGAGCTGGTGTAAGACCTCAACGGAGCACTCCGGGCGGGCGATCGGCGACGAAGCAGAAAACCTCACAGCGCGAGCCGTGAGAATCCCCCTCCAGCAGGAGGGGGAGAAGTCAAGCGGAAGATTCTCCCGATCGTCGTCGTGCGCGGTGTCGATCCGGGGGTGTGCTGTTCGTGTAGGAGGTGAGAGAACGACACGATGCCAAGGAGGACCTCATGCAGTACTACCTGCTCAGCGTGATCACGCCGACCGACGGAACGCCTCCCGGGCCCGAGGCCATGGCGGAGATCGTCCGCAACCTCGACACCTTCCACGCGGAACTGCGCGAGGCCGGCGCCTGGGTCTTCGCCGGCGGGCTGCACGGCCCCGAGACGGCCACCGTGCTGCGGCCCAGGGACGGTGACGTCCTGATCACCGACGGGCCGTACGCCGAGGGCAAGGAGTACCTGGGAGGCATCTGCCTGATCAAGGCCCCCGATCTGGACGCGGCCCTGGAATGGGGCCGGAGGGCGACCTGGGCGACCACCCTGCCCATCGAGGTGCGCCCGTTCGTGCACCAGGCCGAGGAGTGATGTCCCCGCCCGTCGACGTCGAGGCCGTCTTCCGCGCGGAGTACGGCCGCGCGGTCGCCGTCCTGGTCCGCTTCCTCGGTGACATCGACCTCGCCGAGGAAGCGGTGCAGGACGCCTTCACGACGGCCGTGCAGCGCTGGCCGGAGACCGGCGTGCCGCCGAGCCCGGCCGGCTGGATCATCACCACCGCACGCAACCGCGCGATCGACCGGCTGCGCCGTGAATCCTCCCGCGAGGCCCGCCACGCCGAGGCGGCCCTGCTGCACACCCCCGACGCACCGGCCGAGGAGGGCCCCGTGCGCGACGACAGGCTCCGCCTGATCTTCACCTGCTGCCACCCGGCGCTCGCCCCCCAGACGCAGGTCGCCCTGACCCTGCGCCTGCTCGGCGGCCTCACCACGCCGCAGATCGCGCGGGCCTTCCTGGTGCCCGAGCCGACGATGGCGCAGCGTCTCGTCCGCGCCAAGGCGAAGATCCGCGACGCCCGCATCCCCTACCGCGTGCCCCGGGACGCCGACCTCCCGGACCGCCTGAAGGGCGTCCTGGCGGTCGTCTACCTGATCTTCAACGAAGGCTATGGCGGCAGCCCCGAGCTGTGCGCGGAGGCCGTACGCCTCGGCCGCCTCCTGTCCGAGCTCATGCCGGACGAGCCCGAGGCCACCGGACTGCTCGCACTGATGCTCCTCGTGGACTCCCGGCGCTCCGCCCGGCTGGACGAGGACGGCGCACTGGTACCGCTGCCGGAGCAGGACCGCAGCCACTGGGACCGGGAGCTGATCGCCGAGGGACAGTCGCTGGTCCGCCGCTGCCTGCGCCGCAACCAGCCCGGCCCGTACCAGATCCAGGCCGCCATCCAGGCCGTCCACAGCGACGCGCAAACCGCCGACGCCACCGACTGGAACCAGATCCGACAGCTGTACGACCAGCTTCTGGCCCTCGCGCCCAGCCCCGTCGTGGCCCTGAACCGGGCGGTCGCCGTCGCCGAGACCGAGGGGCCCCGCGAGACCCTGGAAGCCGTCGAAGCGCTGGACCTGGACGGCTACCACGTCTTCCATGTCGTCCGAGCCGAGCTGCTGCGCCGCCTGGGGCGCGACACCGAGTCGGTACGGGCGTACGAGGAAGCCATCACACACTCGGAGAGCCAGGCGGAGCGCACCTATCTCGAACGGCGGCGGCAGGAACTCGGCCGCACGTGACGGGCTCGCCCGCAGGTGACGGGGTGGCTGCAGAAAGTAGTCCTCCGGCGGCGGGATTTATTTTGGTGTATGAAAGGTTGCCATATACACCTGATATACGCCTGACCCTGTCCGTTCCAGCAGCGAGGCACCGTGAACCACTCCACCCCCGAGCAGCCCGTCGACGTCGTGGCCCGGCTGCGCGCCACCTTCCGCACCGGCCGCACCAAGCCCGTCGAGTGGCGCACCGCCCAGCTGCGCCGCCTGCGCGAACTGCTCACGGACAACGGCCCCGACCTGGCCGCCGCCCTCCACGCCGACCTGGGCAAGAGTGCCACCGAGGCCCACCGCACCGAGATCGACTTCACGATCCGCGAGATCGACCACACCCTCGACCACCTCGCCGACTGGCTGCGCCCCGAACCCGCCCCGGTCCCGGCCCACCTCGGCGCGGACGCGAGCGCCTGGACGCAGTACGACCCGCTCGGCGTCGTCCTCGTCATCGCCCCCTGGAACTACCCCGCTCAGCTCCTGCTCGCTCCGTTGGTCGGCGCACTCGCCGCGGGCAACGCGGTGGTCGCCAAGCCCAGCGAACTGGCCTCCGCCACCTCCGCCGCGCTCGCCCGCCTGCTGCCCGCCTACCTCGACACCGACGCGGTCGCCGTCGTCGAGGGCGGCATTCCGGAGACCACGGCCCTGCTGGCCGAGCGCTTCGACCACATCTTCTACACCGGCAACGGCGCCGTCGGCCGCATCGTCATGCGCGCCGCCGCCGAGCACCTCACCCCGGTCACCCTCGAACTCGGCGGCAAGTCCCCGGCGTTCGTCGATCGCGACACCGACCTCGACGTCGTCGCGGACCGGCTGGCCCGCGGCAAGTTCCTCAACGCCGGGCAGACCTGCGTCGCCCCCGACTACGTCCTGACCGACCCGGCCACCGCCGCCGCCCTGGAGCCCGCGTTCACCCGCGCCGTGAAGGCGCTCTACGGCAGCGACCCGTCCGCCTCCGCCGAGTACGGCCGGATCGTCAACGAACGGCACTTCGACCGGCTCTCCGGCCTGCTCGACTCGGGCCGCGTCGTCGTCGGTGGCAGCAGCGACCGCACGACGAAGTACATCGCGCCGACCGTCCTGGCCGACGTCGACCCCAAGGCCCCCGTCATGCAGGAAGAGATCTTCGGCCCGATCCTGCCCATCGTCAGCGTGCCGGACCTGGACGCGGCGATCGACTTCATCAACGACCGCGACAAGCCCCTCGCCCTCTACGTCTTCTCCGAGTCCGACGAGACACGCGGTCGGATCGCCGCCGAGACGTCCTCCGGCGGTCTCGGCCACGGCCTGCCGCTGGCCCATCTCACCGTCTCGGACCTGCCGTTCGGCGGAGTGGGCGAGAGCGGCATGGGCAGCTACCACGGCCGCTACTCGATCGAGACGTTCAGCCACCGCAAGGCGGTGCTGCACAAGCCGCTGGGCTGAGTCCGGCGACGAGAACGCCCGGCCGTGCGACGCGGCCGGGCGTTTTTCCGAGCCTCAATATCGGAGGCTGCTTATATAAGCGGAGGCTGATATGGTGCGGGCATGCACGCCTTCGATGTGCTCGGGGACCCGGTACGCCGGCGGATCCTGGAGCTGCTGGCCGGTGGGGAGATGACCTCGGGAGCGCTCTGCGAGGTCATCGGGGAGGAGTTCGGGATCTCGCAGCCCGGAGTGTCGCAGCATCTGAAGGTGCTGCGGGACAACGGGTTCGCGACCGTCCGCCCCGAAGGGACCCGGCGGCTGTACGCGGTCGACGTCGAGCCGTTGCGGGACATAGACGCCTGGCTCGACCGCTTCCGCCGCTTCTGGACCCCGCATCTGGACGCCCTGGCCACCGAACTGGCGCGCGGCAGACGCGCGCGCCGACTTCGGGATGCCGACGAAACCCCGAGGAGTACCCATGACCGACGTGACCCATGACATCAGCGACGTGCGCCGGCAGGTCGGCCGGCGCACCTTCAAGGCGGGCGGGGCGCGCGTCGTGACCGTGACCCGGACCTACGACGCCCCGCTCGACGACGTGTGGGACGCCTGTACGAACCCCGAGCGCATCCCCCGCTGGCTCCTGCCCGTGACGGGAGAAATGCGACTCAGAGGCCGCTATCAGCTCGAAGGCAACGCGGGCGGTGTGATCGAGCGCTGCGACCCGCCCAAGAGCTTCTCCGCGACCTGGGAGTACGGCGGCGAGGTCAGCTGGATCGAGCTGCACCTGACCCCCGAAGAGGCCGGTACACGCTTCCAGTTGGAGCACATCGCCCATGTCGACGACACAAAATGGGCGGAGTTCGGGCCGGGTGCCGTCGGTGTGGGATGGGATCTGATGGTCCGGGGCCTCTCCCTGCACCTGGCGAGCGGTGGCGCGGCCGTCGACCCGAAGAAGTTCATGGCCTGGATGGGCTCGGACGAGGGCCGTCGCTTCATGACGGCCAGCAGCGAAGCCTGGTACGAGGCGAACCTCGCCGGCGGCGAGGAAGAGGAAACGGCCCGCGAGGCAGCGGACCGGACCACGGCGGCCTACACCGGAGCGGGGGAGGGCGGCGCCCCGGCCGAAGGGGGCGCGAGCTGACGGCAGGAGTCCGGCCCCCTCCCGGAGAAGGTCCGGCGTGCACGGCACGCCATGCTCCCGTGTACTCCTGGAGGGACACTCTCCGCTTCGCCTTCCGGCCCGTGGTCAACCCGACCACCTGAGGGGTCGCAGGGCTGGAGATACTCGCCCGCCCGGAGACCGGCGACATCCTGGCCGAGGCCCGTCGAGACCCCGAACTCGACGACCGGCTGGCGGAGTTGGTGGTGCGGGCGGCCGCTCGCAAGGAGGCGCTGCTGCCCCTGCATGTCAACGTGTTCGCGGGCACCCTGGCCGACCTCGGCGGCCTCACCGCGCTGCACGGCGCCTTGATGCAAACTGCCGGTCGGAGCCGGCGATTGACTGGTCTATACCCTTGACTGGTACAGACCAAAGCGGTTGAGTGTGCGTCACACCCCCCACCACGGCCGCCCCCACGCCGTGGCCGGTCCGACGACCGGCGCGTGCGCTCGAGGCCGGGCGCGAGCCTGCCCTTGTCCGGGAGCGGCCGTGCTCCGCAAAGGAGTTGATCCCTTGTCGAGGCGCCGCATCACCGCGCTCCTGTCCTCGCTCGCCCTCGCAGGCGCCGCCCTGGCGCTCCAGCCGGCCCCCGCTGCCTCCGCCGCCGGTTTCGTGGTGAGTGAGTCGCAGTTCGACCAGATGTTCCCGAACCGGAATTCGTTCTACACCTACAGCGGACTGACCGAGGCAGTGGCCGCCTACCCCGGCTTCGCCGCGACCGGCAGCGACACCGTCCAGAAGCAGGAGGCCGCCGCCTTCCTGGCCAACGTCAGCCACGAGACCGGCGGCCTCGTCCACGTCGTCGAGCAGAACACCGCCAACTACCCCACCTACTGCGACTGGAACCAGCCCTATGGCTGCCCGGCCGGCCAGGCCGCCTACTACGGCCGCGGCCCCCTCCAGCTGTCCTGGAACTTCAACTACAAGGCCGCCGGCGACGCCCTCGGCATCGACCTCCTGAACAACCCCTGGCAGGTGGAGCAGAACGCTTCCGTGGCCTGGAAGACCGGCCTGTGGTACTGGAACACCCAGTCCGGCCCCGGCACCATGACCCCCCACAACGCCATGGTCGACAGCGCCGGCTTCGGCCAGACCATCCGCTCCATCAACGGCTCCCTGGAATGCGACGGCAAAAACCCCGCCCAGGTCCAAAGCCGCGTCGACGCCTACCAACGCATCACCGCCATCCTCGGCGTCACCCCGGGCAACAACCTCTACTGCTGAGCGACGCCCTCACCTTCGTACACATATCCGCAAAGTCCCCGCGTCGGCGCGCCCCGCGTGTGCGACACTCCGCCGATGACCTCCCAAACGATCACCGCGGACGCTGCGGGAACGTGGAAACTCGGCGACCTGTCCGTCAACCGCATCGGCTTCGGAGCGATGCGGCTGACGGGCAGCGCCGCCTTCCACCACGGGACACCGAGCGACCGCGGGCGCTCGATCGCCGTGCTGCACCAGGCGATCGAGCTCGGCGTGAACCACATCGACACCGCGGCCTTCTACTTCTCCCAGCTGCGGTCCGCCAACGAGATCATCAACAGCGCGCTGGCCCCGTACCCGGACGACCTCGTCATCACCACGAAGGTCGGCCCCTACCGCAACTACCGGGGGGAGTGGGGCAGTCCGGCCCGCCCCGACCAGCTGCGCGGTCATGTGGAGGAGAACCTGCGCCAGCTCGGCCGCGACCACCTCGACGTCGTCAACTTCCGTCGCACCGAGCAGGAGTCGATCGCCGAGCACTTCGGCGCGCTGGCCGAGCTGCGCGAGGCGGGACTCATCCGGCACCTGGGCATCTCCGGCGTCGAGCCCCGGCATCTTGCCGAGGCGCAGGCCATCGCGCCGGTGGTGTGCGTGCAGAACCGGTACGGGCTCGAACACCGGGACCCCGTCACCGACGAAGTCCTGCGCCTCTGCGACGAACAGGGCATCGCCTTCGTACCGTTCTTCGCCGTGGCGGGCGACGGCGGCGCCAAGGGCGCGAGCACCACGTACGACGAGGAAGTGCTCGCCGTCGCCCGCGCCCACGAGGCGAGCCCCAGCCAGGTCCGCATCGCCTGGACGCTGCACCAGGGATCGCACGTCCTGGCCATCCCCGGCACCGGCGACCCCGGCCACCTGGCCGAGAACGTGACAGCAGGAGCGCTCCGTCTCACCACGGACGAGCTGGAGCGACTCGACGCCCTGCACGGCAAGGCCGACTGAGGTCGAGGGGCCCCTGGCGGGGCCCCTCAGCCGCCGTGCCCAGTCGTCTCAGGCCGCCCATACGCCGTCCCGCATCAGATGCCGCCCGGGCAGCTCATGCCCTCCTCGCCAGGCCTGCAGGTCACGCGGCCGTACCCGGAAGAAGGCGTACGACGCGCTGTCCTGGCGCGGGTCCCACCCCGTCTTCGCCACGAACGCGTCGGCCGCCGCGGCCGGCACGTCCTGCCCGGTGAACGTCTCCACGTGCCCGTCGACGAGCACCACGTCCTGCGTGTCGCCGAGCGCCAGCCGGGTGCGCCCGCCGTCGCGCAGATTGCGGCCCGTGGGATTGGTGACCCGGGTGGACATCCAGACCGACTCCCCGTCCCAGGCGAACCACAGTGCCACCAGGCACGGCAGCCCGCCTTCGTCGGCGGTGGCGACCCAGATGCCCGACTCCCGCGCCAGTCGGGCCAGTACGTCCTGCTTGCGCTGTTCGACGCTGCGGGGCGGCTCGGTGATCTTCATGCCCGGGACGCTACCGGCGCGTCCCGCATCGCACCTCGGGCCGCAGTCCTAAGTCCGTAGGCCTCCTTCTCTTCTGGAACCGAACCCGCGCACCACCCGCCCCGCCGCCACCTTCTGCAGCAGCCCGTACGCCAGAACCGGCAGCAGGATGTGCGGACGGTCGGGCAGCGTCGTCGTGATGAGCACGGCACTGGCGCTGCTGTTGTTCATCCCGCAGGCCAGCGTCACGGACGCGCCGGCTCTCGCATCCAGCCGCAGGGCGTGGGCGGCGATCCGCCCCAGCGTGAAGGACAGCCCGCACACCGTCGCCGCGACGGCCAGTGCGCCGGCCAGCAGCGCCGGGCGCGGATGACGCAGGAACGGCCCCAGCACGCCACTGGCGTTCACATACGTCAGCAGCAGGGAGGCCGGGAGGGCCACGGCGACGGCCGCGCCGACGAGCCCCTCCGACGCTCGCCGGGGCAGGAGCAGCCGGCACAACAGACCCGCGCCGCAGGGCAGCACGACCGAGGTGAGCGCGAAGGCGTGCCCGGCGGTCTGCGCCGCGTCGGCCAGTCGGCCCGCGTACTCGCCGCGCAGCAGCGGGCACAGCACCGCCAGGGTCAACGGCACCGTCAGCGGGCTGACCAGCGTGGAGGCGAGGACCAGTCCGACAGCCGTCGGCTGGTCGCCGCCCCCCTTGGCGGTCCACACCGTCGCCCCGGCCGCCACCGGCATGGAGACGATCAGGATCATCGCGGCGACCATGCCGCTGCCGCCGTCCTGGTCGGGGGAGTGCCGCAGGGCGAACGCGACCCCGGGAACGATCAACAAGGGCGCCACCACGTGCAGCACGAGCCCGGCGACCAGCGCGGCCGGGCGCCTCAGCAGCAGCCGCAACTCGCGCAGCGGCACCTGGAGGCCCGCGCTGAACAGCACCAGCGCGAGGAGTAACTGCGGTGTCCTCAGGGTGAGTTCAGCGAGACCGGGGATGCCGATCGGGTGCGGGTCCCGCAGCCACAGGCCGGGAGCGGGCAGCAGCGCCGCGGCCGCGTAGGCCAGGACGATCGCTGCCCCGAGATGGCGCCGGATCAGGGCCGATGCGCGAGGTCGCCGGGGCGGTCGCGGCTGGTGATCGGCGGTGGTCTTCGCGAGTCGAAGGCTCATGGCGGCGCTCTTCCGTCGTGGGGCTGGGGCGGAGAAGGAGCGCCGGTATCGCGAAGCGGCCCACCGGGGTGTTCGCGTGCGTGTGTGCGCGGGGCCCTGCGGTCATGGTGGGCTGCCCCTTTCGTGTGGTCGGTGCGGGCGCGACAGCCTGCCGCGACCGAGCGACTACAGAGATGTAGACGGTCTACTGAACTGTAGACGACCGCGGCGACAGAGACCGACTGGCGTACCCCAGGTTTTACGTATAACCTCACCCGTCAACCACCCTCCGACCTCGCGAAAGGCCCCGATGAGACGCATTGCCCTGGTCACCCTCGTCGTCGACGACTATGACGAGGCGATCCGCTTCTACACCGAGGCCCTCGGCTTCCGGCTCGTCGAGGACACGTCCCGGCCCGACGGCTCCCGCTGGGTCGTCGTCCAGCCCGGCGCCGAGGCCCCGGGCACCGCCCTGCTGCTGGCCCGCGCCAAGGACGAGGCGCAGCGCGCCCGGGTCGGGGACCAGGCCGGCGGGCGCGTCGGGTTCTTCCTGCACACCGACGACTTCACCCGCGACCACGCCCGCATGCTCGCCGCCGGTGTGACCTTCCTGGAGGAGCCGCGCCACGAGCCCTACGGCTCCGTCGCCGTCTTCCAGGATCTGTACGGCAACCGCTGGGACCTGCTCCAGCCCGCCGACTGACGACCCTCCGCCCCGCCAAGAACCACCGCTCAAGGAAAGACCCGCCATGACTGCAACGCGCGTAGACGCCGAAGTGATCCGCCGCCTGCCCAAGGCCGTCCTGCACGACCACCTCGACGGCGGCCTGCGCCCCGCCACCGTGGTGGAACTCGCGGCCGAGGCGGGCCACACCCTGCCCACCACCGACCCGGACGAGCTGGCCGCCTGGTACGTCGAGGCCGCCGACTCCGGTGACCTGGTGCGCTACATCGCCACCTTCGAGCACACCCTCGCCGTGCTGCAGACCCGCGAGGGCCTGCTGCGCGCCGCCGAGGAGTACGTGCTCGACCTGGCCGCCGACGGTGTCGTGTACGGCGAGGTGCGCTACGCCCCCGAGCTGAACACCAACGGCGAGCTGACCATGGCCGAGGTCGTCGAGACCGTCCAGGAAGGTCTCGCCGCCGGCATGGCCAAGGCCGCTGCCGCGGGCACCCCGGTGCGGGTGGGCACCCTGCTGTGCGGCATGCGGATGTTCGACCGGGTGCGGGAGGCCGCCGACCTCGCGGTGGCCTTCCGTGACGCGGGCGTCGTGGGCTTCGACATCGCCGGCGCCGAGGACGGCTTCCCGGCCGCCGACCACCTGGACGCCTTCGCGCATCTGCGCCGCGAGAGCGTGCCCTTCACCATCCATGCCGGCGAGGCGTTCGGCCTGCCCAGCATCCACCAGGCGCTGCAGATCTGCGGCGCCCAGCGCCTCGGCCACGGCGTGCGCCTGACCGAGGACATCGTCGACGGCAAGCTGGGCCGGCTGGCGGGCTGGGTCCGCGATCGCCGGATCGCCCTGGAGATGTGCCCGACCTCCAACCTGCAGACCGGGTGCGCCACGTCGATCGCCGAGCATCCGATCACGGCCCTGAAGGACCTCGGCTTCCGTGTCACGCTGAACACCGACAACCGCCTGGTGTCGGGCACCACCATGACCCGTGAGATGTCGCTGCTGGTGGAGCAGGCGGGCTGGACGGTCGAGGACCTGCGCACGGTCACGGTCAACGCGCTCAAGAGCGCGTTCATCCCGTTCGACGAGCGCAGGGCCCTCATCGAGGACGTCGTCCTGCCGGGCTACGACGCTGCGCTCTGAAGCAGCCCCCGTAGATAGGCCGCCTGTCCGATGTGCTGAAGGTCGTCGGACAGGACGCTCACCAGCCGCACGCCCAGGGTGACCGGCGGATCCCAGTTCTCGTCGATGATGCGCTCGAGATCCTTGGCGGTCAGTTCGCGCAGGACGCCGACGGACTGCCCGTGCACGGCGTCGTAATAGCCGGTCAGCAGGTTGCCGGAGTCGACCCGCACCTTGGCCACCTTGGCGGAACTGTGCCCGTAGCCGGTGTCGTGGCGCGGGAGGTCCAGCCCGAAGCGCTTCTCCCAGTCCTGGGTGAGCCACACCTGGTCGAGCCCGAAGGCGTCGGCCACATGGTCGTCCTGGACCCGGGTGAGGTGCCAGACGAGCCAGGCGATGGAGTTGCCGGCCTGGTAGGGGCGGGCGTTGAGGTCGTCGGGGCCGAGGCCCTCGACGGCTGCGTGGACTTCTTCCTGGATGCGGTTGAACCCGTCGATGAGGATGTCCTTGGCATGCATGCATCCACCATCGCGCATTACGCACCCTCGTGCGTGCCCTGCTCCAGAAGTGCCATCAGCGCCCGGGCCGCGGGACTGGTCGCCTGCGGCGGCGGGAGCAGGGCCACCGTCTCGTAGACCGCCTCGCCGGTGCCCTTCACCGGCAGGGCGGTGAGCGCCTCCCGCTTGTGCCGGAAGTGCCGGGGCACGACCGCGATGCCGAGGTTCTCGTCGACCAGGTCCAGCAGGCTGTGCACGTCGTTCACCTCCAGTGCCACGGTGCGCCTGACGCCCGCCGCCGCGAAGGCCGTGTCGGTGGTGCGGCGCGGCCCCCAGTCCGGGTGGAAGTCCACGAAGACCTCCCCGCCGAGCTCCTCCGGCGTGACCGCCGCGCCGCCCGTCGCCAGACGGTGGGTGGGATGGCACAGCACCGTCATCGGCTCACCGGTCAGCGACACCGAGCGCAGCTGGTCGGTGTCCGCCTGCGTCCGGTAGGCGAAGGCCAGGTCCAGGCGCCCAGCTGCGACCTCCTCCGCCAGCGCGCCCGAGCCGGCCTGCCGCAGCCGTATCTCCACATCCGGATGCCGTCGCCGGAACGCGGCGAGCACCCCCGCCACATGCACCCCCGCGATGCACTGCTCAGTGCCCAGCGCGAGCGTGCCGCGCAGCACGCCCTGCACGGCGGCGACCGCCTCGTGCGCGGACCGCACCTGCGCCAGGATCCGCTCCGCCTCGCCGAGCAGCGCCCGCCCGGCCTCCGTGAGCGTGACCCGGCGGGTCGTCCGTACGAACAGCGGGGTCTGCAACTCCCGCTCCAGCGCCCGGATCGAGGCCGACAGCCCCGACTGGGACACCATCAGCCGTTCTGCCGCCCGGGTGAAATGCTGGTCCTCGGCGACCGCGACAAAGTGCTGGAGATGGCGCAGTTCCATAATTGAGAAGCCTATCCGCTCAATCCCATCGCATTCTCCTGTTGGACCGCTGCCCGCAGGTCGCGAAAGATATGGGGTGCCGGGTTCCCTGAAGTCAGGGGAATCCGAAAACCGTGTGCCAACCCCTCTGGAGTCGCGTTGTACACCGCACACCCCGACCGTTACGCGGACCTGCCCTACCGGCGCACCGGACGCAGCGGCCTGAAGCTCCCCGCGATCTCGCTCGGCCTGTGGCACAACTTCGGTCCCGACCGTCCGGTCGAGACCCAGCGGGCCATCCTGCGACGCGCCTTCGACCTCGGCGTCACCCACTTCGACCTGGCCAACAACTACGGCCCGCCGCCCGGCGCGGCCGAGTCCGCGCTCGGTGAGTTCCTGAAGGCGGACTTCGCTCCGTACCGCGACGAGCTCGTCATCTCCACCAAGGCCGGCTACCTGATGTGGCCCGGCCCGTACGGCGAGTGGGGCTCCCGCAAGTACCTGCTGTCCTCGCTCGACCAGAGCCTTGCGCGGATGGGCCTGGACTACGTCGACATCTTCTACTCGCACCGCCCCGACCCGGAGACTCCCCTGGAGGAGACGATGGGCGCCCTGCACTCGGCGGTCCAGCAGGGCAAGGCGCTGTACGTCGGCATCTCCAACTACTCGGCGGAGCAGACCCGCGAGGCCGCCCGCATCCTCGGTGAGCTGGGCACCCCGCTGCTGATCCACCAGCCGCGCTACTCGATGCTGGACCGCCGTCCCGAGGAGGAGGGTCTCCTGGACGCCCTCGACGAGCTCCAGGTCGGCTCCATCGTCTTCTCCCCGCTGGAGCAGGGCCTGCTCTCCTCCCGTTACCTCGACGGCATCCCGGAGGGCTCGCGGGCGGCGAGCGACAGCCCCTTCCTCGACTCGGACGCGGTCACCGCGGACCTGGTCGGCAAGCTGCGCGCCCTCGACGAGATCGCCAAGGGCCGCGGCCAGACCCTCGCCCAGCTGGCCCTGGCCTGGGTGCTGCGCGGCGGCCGGGTGACCTCCGCACTGGTCGGTGCCAGCAGCGCGCAGCAGATCGAGGACAGCGTCGCGACCACCCGCAACCTGGACTTCGACGCCGACGAACTGGCCCGCATCGACGAGATCGTCAAGCCGTAAGACGCTCGCTGACCTCCCAGAGGCGGGCGGCCGCCTCTGGGTCGACGGCACCCGGCAGGACGCCGGGCGTCTGCTCGCTCTCGTACCAGGCTGCCTCGGTCTCGGGGGTCACCAGCGGGCTGATGTCGCAGTTCTCGCAGTAGACCCCGCCGGTGTCGGCGAGTTGGGGGCTGGTCGCACACCAGACGCTGGTGGCCGCGCCCTGCTGCACCGTCTTCCACTGACGCTCGGGATCGATAATGGGCCTGCCCTCGTCGTCGACCGTGCCCGACGCCCGGACGATCTCCGGGTCGATGTGCTTGATCAGGCCCGTGTCGATGATGATCCCCGGGTGCACGGAGAAGGCCCGTACGCCCTCGGCCCGCCCGCGCCGGTCCAGCTCCACGGCGAACAGCGCGTTGGCCGTCTTCGACTGGCCGTAGGCGGCGAACGGCTCGTAGGGCCGGTGCTCGAAGTGCAGGTCGTCGAAGCCGATGCCGCCGAAGCGGATGCCCCGTGAGGACACCGTCACGACGCGCGCCCCGCCGGCCGCGACCAGCGCGGGCCACAGGCGGGCGACCAGCTGGAAGTGCCCCAGGTGGTTGGTGGCGAACTGCACCTCGTAGCCGCGTGCGTCCCGGGTCAGTGGCGTCGCCATGATCCCGGCGCTGTTGACCAGGACGTGCAGCGGGCGCCTGGACGCCAGGAACTTCTCCGCGAAGGCGTCGATCGAGGCCGGCTCCAGCAGGTCCAGGTATTCCACCTCGGCCCCCGGCACGTCCTTGAGCGCCGTCCGGGCCCGCTCCAGGTCGCGCGCCGGTACGACGACCTCGGCGCCCGCGCCCCGCAGGACCCGGGTCGTCTCCAGCCCGATGCCGGAGTAACCCCCGGTGACGATCGCGACCCTGCCGGTCAGGTCGATCCCCTTGATCACCTCCTCCGCGGTGGTCGCGGCGCCGAAGCCGGAGGGCAGGGGATGCTGTGCGGTGGCCATGGTGCGTATCTCCTCAACGTGAGCCGACCAGACCAACGTAGAGTCGGAGATCCGTACGATGAATGCTTGAGAATCCGCATTACTTGCGTGATAGTTCGAGCATGTCCGCAGATCCGCTCTCCGACGCCCTCGCAGTCGCCGACGCCCGCAGTGTGTTCTCCGGCGGCTTCACGGCCGGCGGTGCCTGGGCGATCCGCTTGCGCGGACGCGACAAGCTCAAGGTGAACGCCGTCGTGCGGGGCGGCTGTCTGCTGGTCCGCGAGGGCGGCGGGGAGCCGGTGAAGCTGTCCGAGGGGGACGTGGTCGTCTCCGACGGGCGGCAGTCATACGTGCTGTGCAGCGCGCTCGGCGTCGAGCCGCTGGACTCCGGCGACGTCTCGATGGAGCCCGGCACGCGTATGGCGAGGCTCGGCCACGGCGAGGAGGTCGCCTGCGTCTCCGGGCACATCGACCTGAGCCGGGACAGCGGAGAACTGCTGCGCCGGGCCCTGCCCGAGCTGATCCACGTGCGGGCCGACGCGGCGGAGGCGCCGGTGCTGCGTTGGCTGATCGATCAGCTGGTGGGGGAGATGAAGACCCGCCGGGCCGGAGTCGAGTTCGCTTCGGATCAGCTCGCGCAGCTGATGTTCGTGCAGGTCCTGCGGGTCTGCCTCAGCGAGTCCGACGGGTTGCCGTCCGGCTGGCTGCGGGCCCTGGCCGACGAGCGGCTCGCCCCGGCCCTGCGGCTGATGCACGGCGACCCCGGACATCCCTGGCAGCTCGAGGAGCTGGCCAGGGCGGCCTCGATGTCGCGGACCACCTTCGCCGTACGGTTCAAGGAGGCGGCCGGGGTGCCGCCCCTGACGTACCTGCTCAACTGGCGCATGAGCCTGGCCGCCCGCGCCCTGCGCCAGGACACGGCTCCGGTCGCGGCCCTCGCCCGCTCCGTGGGCTACACCTCCGAAAGCGCCTTCAGCAACGCCTTCAAGCGGTCGGTCGGCGTCGCGCCCCGGCGCTACCGGGAGTCGGCCAGGAGCTGAGCCGTTCCTCCAGGTGCACGGTCACCCGGTCGCCCTCGCCCTTCCCGATGGCCTTGCGGAGCTCGGCCTTCACCGGCAGTTTGTGCGTGCCGTCGCCCAAGGCCATGAACGAGCTGCGGAAGGAGTGCCCGTCGATCGTGCCGCGGACCTTGACGAGCCCACGGGTGCCGAAGAACTCGACGCTCTTCGGCCAGACGAGATGGGTCCAGCCGCAGTCGTTCGGGCTCTTGCGCAGGACGGCAGTGAACCTTTCGTCCAGCTCGGTGGTCGTGGTCATGATTGCTCCTCCGCTCGCGGTGGTCACCTACCGAAGAGACCGCCGCGAGCGCGGAAACTCATCGCGCAGTTCACGCCCCGGCGGGCACCCGGTCCAGGAAACCGAGCACCGAGCGGATACGGCCGTCCGCGTCCAGCGTGATCACGTCGAAGCCGGCCACCGGCGCCGAGCCGTCGGCCTCGCTCACCAGCTCCCAGGAGAAACGCGCCGTGTCGTGGTGGCCGTCCACGGCGCCGGTCAGCCGGAAGGCGAAACCCGGGAACTGCCCGTGCGCCGCGGTGATCAGGGCCGCGATCTCGTCGTGGCCGCTGACGGCCGCGAGCGGGTCGGTGTAGGTGCCGTCCGTCGCCCAGGCGGCAGCGACCGCCTTCGCCAGCGCCTCCGGCTCGCCCGCGTTCCAGGCCTCGAAGTAGCGGGCGACGGCGTTCTCGTGACGGGCGGTGTTCGCGGACATGGGAAATCAGCCTCCATCGAGGTCGTAGCTGCTGGTCAGGACCCGGATCCGCGGTTGCGGCGACCCGGTACGACCACCATGCCCGGCCCGTGCGGGACCGTCGATTACCCCTCGGGTAATGGGGCAGTGGCAGCATTTCGGCCAACTACCCCTGTGAATATGCCAGGAGACTGGCCGGAAAGTCGTGGTGACAGTGGTTCAGTAGTGAACATACTCAACAGTCAGGGAACTTCACGGCGAGCGCAGACGCCATCACGCACAGCACATGAGCCGCACCGAAAGCGAGGCCGGCCGAGAGGCGAGCGAGCAGCGGGGGAGCGAACGTGCACGACGAGTTCTTATGCCATGTCACGGCTTACGGGACCTGCGGAGGCGAGCGTATCGGTGTGCCTTTAGGCACGTACCGGGCTCCCACGCTCGCCCTCGCCCTGTGGTGGCTGCGCGACCGGGCCAACTGGATCGCCGACCGTCTCGACCCCCAGCCGGAGGCGGAGCACTTCCCGCCGAGCTCGCTCGTCCCCGTCGCCGACACCGTGCCCGACGTACCGGCCGTACTGCGCTCGTGGTGCGCCAATATCGCCCAACAGGAGCTGGTCGCCGACGAGTTGGCCGCGGGGCACCTGGTGCGGATCGCGACCAGTGACGAGACCACCGAGTACGAGTTGCTGGCCGAGTCCGTCGACGCCCTGCGTATGCAGCGGACCATTCCGACGCTCGTCCTGCCCGTCGGCTGAGCGTCGGTGGCGCCCGCCACACCGGGCGCACATATGGACGAATCGGTAGAATTCTCGTCATGGCAGAGCGGCCGATGGCGCCGACTGCGCCCGAACTCGTCCTGGAGACCGAGACGGGCTCCACGGTGATGAGCCCGGGCCGCGACTACCACGTCGGACGCGACCCGCTGAGCGACATCGTCATCGACGACGCACGGGTCTCGTGGCACCACGCGGTACTGCGTCCCGAGGCCGACCACTGGACCATCGAGGACGAGAACAGCACCAACGGCACCTTCGCCGACGGCCTCCGCATCCACGAGTGGGGCGTGGGCCCCGGCAGCGTCATCCGCTTCGGCAACCCCTCCGACGGCCCGTGCGCCGTCCTCGTCAGCCTCCCGGCACTGGTTCCCGAGCGTCCCTCCGCGGTGTCGATGCCCGGCCTGACCGGAACCTTCCGCCGGCCCACCACCGTACGGCCGCTGCCCACCCGCACCGTCCGCATCGGCCGCGCCGCCGACAACGACCTGGTCGTCGACGACCTCGTGATCTCCCGGCACCACGCCGAACTGCGCGCCCTGCCCGACGGCAGCTACGAGATCGCCGACCTCGGCAGCCACAACGGCACCTTCCTCAACGGCTCACCCGTCACCACCGCCACCATCGGCCCCGGCGACATCGTCGGCATCGGCCACTTCGCGTTCTGCCTCGTCGGCGACCAGCTGCAGGAGTACGTCGACACCGGCGAGATATCCCTCGACGTGCAGGACCTCACCGTCGCAGTCGACCACGGCCGCAAGACCCTGCTCGACCATGTGTCGTTCCCGGTGGGGGAGAAGTGCCTGCTCGCGGTCGTCGGCCCGAGCGGCGCCGGCAAGTCCACGCTGCTGAACGCCCTCACCGGGCAGCGGCCCGCCGACCACGGCACGGTCCTCTACGACGGCCGCGACCTCTACCGCGACTACGCCGAGCTGCGCCAGCGCATCGGGCTGGTCCCGCAGGACGACATCCTGCACGCCCAGCTGACCGTCCGCAGCGCCCTGTCCTACGCCGCCGAGCTGCGCTTCCCGCAGGACACCGCGAAGGCCGAGCGCCGGGCCCGGGTCGACGAGGTCATCCGCGAACTGGGCCTCGAGCAGCGTGCCGACCAGCCGGTGCACCGCCTCTCGGGCGGGCAGCGCAAGCGGGTCAGCGTGGCCCTGGAGCTGCTGACCAAGCCGTCGCTGCTCTTCCTCGACGAACCGACCTCCGGCCTCGACCCCGGCATGGACCGCTCGGTGATGCACATGCTGCGCGGCCTCGCCGACGACGGCCGCACCGTCATCGTCGTCACCCACAGCGTGCTCAGCCTCGACGTGTGCGACCGGCTCCTGGTGCTCGCACCCGGCGGCAGGATCGCCTACTACGGCCTGCCCGAGGACGCCCTCGCCTTCTTCGGCTTCGAACAGTGGCCGGAGGCCTTCGAGGCCTTCGAACACGACGACCGCGACTGGGGCGGCGACTACCTCTTCTCGCCCTTCCACCGACACTACGTCACCGAAGCCACCGCCCAGCCCCGCGTACCCCGCTCGGGCCCGGTCGTGATCACCGCGCCCGCCAGGCCCCGCAGCCGCGGCGCCCAGCTCGGCACGCTGGTGCGCCGCTACACCGCCACGCTCGGCGCCGACCGCACCTTCCTCGCCATCATGATCGCCCTGCCGTTCGTGATGGGCGCCATGGCCCGCGCCCTGGCCGGCAGCAGGCTCACACAGGCGACTGCGATGAACGCACTGCTCATCCTGTGCGTCGGCGGAGTCCTCACCGGCGCGGCCAACGCCGTGCGCGAACTCGTCAAGGAACGCACCATCTACCGGCGCGAGCGGGCCGTGGGCCTGTCCAGATCGGCGTACCTGATGTCGAAGGTCGTCGTCCTGGGCACGATCACGGTCCTGCAGGCCGTGGTGCTCACCCTCGTGGCCCTCCTCGGCGTCGACCTCAACGCGCCCGGCGGCCAGGGCGTGTTGATGCCGCCCCTTGTCGAAATCACCGTCGCCGTCGCCCTGCTGGCATTCACGGCGATGACACTCGGGCTGCTGGTGTCGGCGCTGGTGCGCAAGGAGGAGGTGACGATGCCGCTGCTGGTGCTGCTCGCCATCGTCCAGGTCGTCTTCTGCGGCGCCCTCCTGAAACTCCACGGAGTGCCCGGTCTGGAGCAGCTGTCCTGGCTGGTGCCCTCACGGTGGGCGCTCGGCGCGATGGCCGGCGCCGTAGGCCTGGCGCGGATCGTGCCCGGCGACCTGACCGGCGATCCGCTGTTCAAGCACTCGGCCGGGGTCTGGCTGCTGAACGTCGCCATGCTGGTGGTGCTCTCGGCGGTCTTCTGCTTCGCCGTCTCCCGGCTGCTGCGCCGGCACGAACCCACCGTGATGCGGAAGTCGTGATGGCGCCCCCCGGCTTCCGGCCCACCGTGCCCCTCGACCCACTGCTGCCGGTCCAACTCGTCGAGCGGCGCGGCGACTGGGGGCATGTGCTGTGCGCCAACGGCTGGTCCGCCTGGGTCGACGGCCGCTGTCTGGTCGCCGCTACCGCAACGCGGTCGAGGAAGTGGCCCGCGGCGGCCTCGACGGCGAGTCCGTGTGGCTGTACGACACGGAGCAGGGACGGTGGGTGTACGGCGACGGGAAGCACCTGAGCACGTACGCCACCGACGACGGATCCCGCGCCGCACCGGCCGGTCCCGGCCACGCCCCCACGCAGGTCGTGACTCCCGATGGCCCGTGACACGAGCCTGTTCTCGGGCCGGCCCTCCGAACTGACCTCTACGAGACCGACGGCGTCCTGTACATCGCCATGCGCTACGTCGAAGGCAGCGACCTGCGTCATCTCCTCGACCGGCGGGGCCCGCTCGGGCCCGTGCCCGCGCTGCGGATCGCCGCGCAGATCGCCTCCGCGCTGGATTCCGCCCACGACTACGGACTGGTGCACCGGGACGTGAAACCCGGGAACATCCTGGTCGCCCACGGCACAGACAGCGACCACCCGAGCACGCCTACCTCACCGACTTCGGCCTGACGAAGAGGTCCCTGTCCCTGACCGGCTTCACGACCGTCGTCCAGTTCGTCGGCACCCTCGGCTACGTGGCCCGGAGCAGATCTCCGGCCGGCCCGTCGACGGGCACTGCGACGTCTACGGGTTCGCCTCCTCGCATTCGTCGCCGCCCTGCGCGGTGCCGTGACCGGCGCCGCCCCGGGCACCGACCACCCGCCCACCGAAGTGGACCGAGCCGGTCCTCCGGGGCCGGAGCTGAGCGCTCCGCGGGAGGTGCGGTGACGTTTCAACGCAGCCTCGCGCCCCTTCAGGGCGTGGCCGGCTCAGGGCTCCTGACCGAGCCCGCCGAGCGGCACGCGGCGTGCCACGACCTTGCGCCGGCTGATGCGCCAGCCCGCGTCCACGCGCACCACGACGTCCTCGTACGTCACGGACCCGCATGAGCCGTCCGTCATGATCCCCAGCCCCTTGGAGCGGGCACGGACCCGGCCGTCGGCCGCCTCCTCGATCACCACGTTGGTCACGTGATGGGCCACCGGGTTCTTCGCGCCCAGCGCCAGCGCGGCCTCCTTGACGGCAGCGAGGCCGATGACCTCGCCCTGGCCGAAGTCCGACAGGTCGTAGACGACGTCCGAGGTGAACACCTCGTCACAGCGGTCGAGTTCCCCGCCGTCGACCAGATGGCCGTGCAGGGCGATCAACTCGGTGACGGCCAGACGGTCTTCGAGAGCCAACGCCATGGCGTTCCCTTCCCCTCGGCACCTCGACTGACCGGACACTGCCACGGACGGCATCATGTCTCCCACTCCTTTTCGGTCTTCCCCCGCCGCCGCACCGGCCGCGCCAGCAGCGCGCCGAGGAAACCGGTCACCAGCCCCCACAGCACGGCCACGCCCAGCGCGGTCCACACCTTCGGCTTCAGGTACAGGTCTCCGGACAGACCCCCGCCAAGGTCCCCGACGCCGAGCAGAGACAGCCCGTAGTGCGCGTCGACCCGGCCCACCAGGCAGATCATGAGCACCGTCAGCGCGAGGGCGACGGCCATGTGCAGGGCGTGCTGCCAGGCCCGCATCCGCGCCGGGGAGCGCGCCGCCGAAACGAACCCGGCGGCCAGCAGAAGCACCGCGTCGACGGCCACCAGCCACCACACCCGCCCGTCGTGCTCGGCGAGCGTGCCGAGGTTGAGCGTGGAGATCTCCTTGGTGCGCAGCACCTCGTCGAGGACATGCGGCATGGGCAGCCCGAACGGCCCCTGCACGCGCCCCGTCCAGGTGGCACCGAGACCGAGCGTGAGCGCCGGCCAGACCAGGTTCGGCAGGCCCAGCAGGATCACCGCGAGAGTCTGCCTGGAGTGGCCGCGGGTCACCGCGACGACCAGTGCGACGACGACACCCAGGACGACATACGCCAGCAGCAGCACGACCATGGCGTACGCGGCCGGGCGCACCGACTCCTGGAAGCGCAGCAGCCGACCCGGCAGCGGCGCGCCGCGCGAGACCAGCAGCGTCAGCACCAGTACACCCGCCAGCCACAGCACACCGAAGCACAGGGTCAGCGGCACATCGGTCCTGAAGCCGACCTTCGGCGCGACGCCGAACAGGTCGCCGATGGCGCCGAGGTTCCCGTTGCCGAGGTCGACCGCGAAGGTCTGGCGGGCGCCCAGGGCCAGGCCGAGCAGCGCCAGCAGCCACACCACGGCAACCCGGGCGGCCCACCCGGCCAGCTCCGGGGCGCCGGCGACCGCCCGGTGCCGCAGCGGCCGCAGGAAACCCGCCGCGAGGACGAGCGCCCCGGCCAGCGTCACCGACAGTGGGATCACGGTCAGGCCGGCCGCGGACCGGGCCAGCGCACCGGCGTTCCCCGACAGTTCGATCGTGCCGCCGACGGCCGTGACCACCGTCGCCGCGACCACCCGCGGGAACGCGCCGTCCGGAAGATCCGCCGCCCCGGCCGCCCACAACCCCAGGCCCGCCACGATGCCCATGACGATCAGCGCGGCCAGCACCCCGGCCACGGCCTGCACCCAGCCATGGCGGGCGACGGCCAGGTCGGAGGGGGTTCGCGGGCTCACCCTCGCCACGCTAAGCAGCGCCCGCGCGCCCCGCCCGCCGGGAGGGCCGTCCGCGTCGGCAGGCCGCAGGAAACCGCATCGGGAAGACGAACTCGTGAGCCTCGAACCGTCGTCCTCCGGACGCCCCACAGGCCCCCCTTCCGGACCGCTCTCGGGCCCCTCCCAGCCGCCCTCGGGCCCACCCTCGCAGCCACCGGGCAGCGGCACACCTTCGCCACCGGATCGGCGCCAGGCAACGCGGTACGGGCCGTGGGCGGCGGGGCGATCGGACTGTACGGCGGCACCCGCAACCTCTCCGGCTGCGACGTGGAGCGCCAGATCAAGGCCCTCCAGGCGGCCCGCCGAAGAACACGGCGTTCGCCTCGGTCGCCGGCGTGACCCCCTCCAGGGTCCCGGCCTACCTCCGTGCTCTCACCCCCCACCGCAGATCATCAACATCTGCGTCCTCCACGACCCCGACCACGGCGAATGGATCTCCCGGTACCGGGGGCGACACCGGTCACCACGACCACCGCACCGAGCCGCCGGTCAAGCCCTCCCCGTCGGTGAGCGTGTCCACGCCGACGGCCCCCTCGTCGCCGTCGTCCACGTGCGCCTCCTCGCCCGGCACGAGCACCGGCACGCCGAGCCCCTAAGTCGACCTCGCCGTCCGTCCCGTCGCCGAGCTCCGAACCACCCTCCACCGAGCCCGGGACGACCGAACCGGCGTCACCCGGGGACACCGGCACGTACAGTGCTCCGGAGTCGAGCACCACATGACCGGCGTTCCACGTGTTAGCGGACACATCAGCCCGGACGGGGACTGCCGGGCGCGGCTCGGGGTAGCAGCACTGATGCAGCAGCGTCCGGCCAGGCCGGCTTCCGAGAGAGACATGCATGATCGAGCACGTGGGCGGGGCAGTGGTACCGACTGGTTTCGACGTGCCCGTGGAACCGCTACGGCGGGCGGCGCACTACACCGGCGAACCGGGATGCATCGCCGAGGCCCGGTCCTTCGCCGCACACTTCGTGGGCCGTCTCCGCACCGAGTGGTGCGCCAAGATCGACGACCGCATCGAGGACGAGGTGTTGCTGGTCGTGAGCGAACTGGTCACCAACGCGGACCGGCACAGCAACGGGCCGTACATCCTGGAGCTCGAAGGCACGGACACCTCGATCACGGTGTGCGTGTACGACAGCAGCGAGGCCCTGCCGCGCCGCTTCCCGCGCGATCCCGAGCGCGTCGGCCGCCACGGCCTGGAGATAGTCCATGTCCTGGCGAGGCAGGTCACCGTGGAGCGGGTGCCGGTCGGCAAGCGGGTGTCGGCCGTCGTGGGGCACGTTACGGATCTTGTAGGTCCCGTCTCCCTGGTCGA
>NZ_JBFBBE010000106.1:0-31601 GCF_040682555.1 Streptomyces sp. NPDC051172 | reverse complement strand
GCTGTACCCGTCGAGCGAACCGTCCTCCAGCGGAGAGGCGGCATACCCGACCTTCTGCATCGCCCGTTTGGTGAACTCGTCCGTGTTGACGATGATCTCCGCGCCGCGCGGAAGGTCGCCGATGTTGGCCTTGAGTGCGGCGGGGTTCATCGCGACCAGCACATTGGGCGCGTCGCCCGGCGTGAGGATGTCGTGGTCGGCGAAGTGCAGCTGGAACGACGAGACTCCCGGCAGCGTGCCGGCAGGCGCCCGGATCTCGGCCGGGAAGTTCGGCAGCGTCGACAGGTCGTTCCCGAAGGACGCGGTTTCGGAGGTGAAACGGTCGCCCGTGAGCTGCATACCGTCACCCGAGTCCCCCGCGAACCGGATGATCACCCGGTCCAGCTTGCGTACGTCCTTCGTTCCGTCCGGCCCCCGCTGCTCTCCGACGACGGCTCCGTCTGCCTGCTCCGCTGTCCTGCTGACCTGGCTGGTCACTGAACTGGACCTCCCTCGAGGCGGCTGTCTGGGACCGGCCTTCCCGTGGGCCTTCCCAAAATCAACCCTACGTCCGTTAGGGTCGCCTTCCCGTGGCCATTTGCATCATGGACACAGCTTTGAGACGGTGCGACGCCCTGACTTGTCATGATTTCTCGCCCCCCGGCGCTCCCTTTGAAGACGCTTCGTGCGATTCGTTCGGTTCTAGGTGTGGATGGACGCTGGACGGACGGTGGATCGACGACTGAACGCGCGCTTACTGACTCAGTGTCAGCCCGTCAGGAGTTCAGATAGGTGAGGACCGCGAGAACGCGCCGGTGATCCCCGTCACTCTGGGACAGCCCGAGCTTCAGGAAGATGTTGCTGACGTGCTTCTCCACGGCGCCGTCGCTCACCACCAGCTGCCGCGCGACGGCCGAGTTGGTGCGCCCCTCGGCCATCAGCCCCAGCACCTCCCGCTCCCGCGGGGTGAGCCCGGCCAGCACGTCCTGCTTGCGGCTGCGCCCCAGTAGCTGCGCGACCACTTCCGGGTCCAGCGCGGTACCTCCCTGGGCCACCCGCACCACGGCATCCACGAACTCCCGGACCTCGGCCACCCGGTCCTTGAGCAGATATCCGACGCCATGACTGGAACCGGCCAGCAGTTCGGTGGCGTAGCGCTCCTCCACGTACTGCGACAGCACGAGCACACCGAGCCCCGGATGGGCCTTGCGCAGCTGCACCGCGGCCCGCACCCCTTCGTCGGTGTGCGTCGGCGGCATCCGCACGTCCGCGACCACGACATCGGGCAGCTCACCCTGCGCGTCCAGCTCGGTGATGGTCTTGATCAGCGCGTCCCCGTCACCCACCCCGGCGACCACGTCATGCCCACGGTCGGTCAACAGCCGGGTCAGCCCCTCCCTGAGCAGCACTGAATCCTCGGCGATGACCACCCGCACCCTGTCCTCCACGATCCCCCCAGCCCGACTCCGTCTGCCAGTAGTCCAGCATTCCAGCATTCGGACCCGACCGCCTCTGACCAACGGGAATCAGCGGGATTCGCACCCGGCACGACGCGTTCTGGCCGCTGCGGTGGCGGGTTGTCGATCATTGGGACCGGATTTTCGGCGAGGTCGGCGTCTTTCAGCCGTTCCCTGGGGGCGGGTATCGCGAGGCGTCTTCAGCCCGTCCGGCATTTGAGGACGAGGCCGTTCAGGCCGATCGGGGGTCCAGGGGCGGAGCCCCCTGGCGGTAGGGGCGATGCTCATCCCACCGCCCGCTCCCCGCGCCACGGCAACTCCGCAGTGACCCGAGTAGGCCCCCCCACCGGCGAATCCACCACCAGAATCCCGTCCACCGCATCCAGCCGCTCAGCAAGCCCCCCCAGCCCGGACCCCCGGGAGGCATCCGCCCCACCCACTCCGTTGTCCACGACCTGCACCATCAGCCGGCTCTTCACCCGCCACACATCCACCGCAGCCCACGTGGCCCGCGCATGCTTGCTGATGTTCTGCAGCAGCTCCGACACCGTGAAGTACGCGATCCCCTCGATCGCCGGCGCCGGCCGCTCGGCCAGATCCACCTCCACCTGCACCGGCACAGTGCACCGCGAGGCCACGGCGGACAGCGCCGCATCCAGCCCCCGGTCCGTCAGCACCGCCGGATGAATCCCGCGCGCCAGATCCCGCAGCTCCTGCAATGCCGTCTTCACCTCACCGTGCGCCTCGTCCACCATCCGCGCCGCCGCCCGCGGATCCTCCGCCAGCTTCTCCTTCGCCAGCCCCAGATCCATGGCCAAGGCCACCAGCCGGGCCTGCGCTCCGTCATGCAGGTCCCGCTCGATCCGCCGCAGATCCGCAGCCGCCGTGTCCACCACGACGCCCCGGCCGGACTCCAGCTCCACCACCCGCGTCGCCAGCCGGGACGGCCCGAGCAGCCCGTGCACCAGCACCCGGTCCACCATCGTCAGTGCCCGCACGATCCACGGCGTGGCCAGCGTGAACAGCAGCCCCACCAGCGCGGTGACGGTGATCTCGAAGGGGTTGTCGAGGTAGATGCTGTGGCTGCCGTCGCCGTACAACTGAAGCCCGCTCTGACCGCCGTACATCGGAAAGAGCCAGAACCACAGCGGATACGTCAGCAGCCCCCAGCCGTACGCCCAGAAGTTCACGGCGACCACGAACGAGAACACCGACCACGGGAACTGCACCAGCGCATACAGCAGCGCCCGCCACGACGTGCCGCTCTTCAGCACGGCCCCCATCCAGGCCATCACACCGGACTTCTTCATCCGCAGCGGCTCCGGGTCGCCCACCTCGAGCCCCAGCAGCCCTCGTGCCCGCGCCCGCTCCAGCGCCCCGAATCCCCGGCAGCCGGCCAGCCCCGCCGCCAGCACCGGAATCCCGAGGAACGTCACCAGCAGGCCCGCCCCGAGCGACACCATCGTGACGGCGTAGACGAAGAGCATGATGCCGATCGGCAGGCTGAGCAGCACATACCCGAACTCGCGCCAGCTGCGCCCCTCGAACGGCGCTCGCAGCCCGGCCGGCAGCCGGCGCCGCGCCCCCTCGGTGAACCCGAGCCCGCTGTCGTGCCCGTAGCCCTGTCCGTACTCCGTGGCCATCGGCGTCGTCCGTTCTACTCGTCCCGTTCGCCCTGTCCGGCCGGCTGTCCTGCCGTACCCCCACCCTGCTGCGCCGCAGGTCCGCGAACCATGGAGGCCGTCGGCCTCTTGGAAGGGGGGTTTTCCCTACCCCTCACCGGGAGCGCGGTCGCGCCACGGCAGCTCCGCCGTGACCACGGTCGGCCCGCCCTGCGGCGAGTCGACGACGAACAGTCCGTCGACGGCGTCCAGCCGGTCGGCGAGCCCCTGCATCCCCGAGCCCCCGTCGAGGCGCGCGCCCCCGCGGCCGTCGTCCTCGACCTGGATGAGCAACCGGTCCGTCGCCCGCCACACCTCCACGGAAGCGGTCTTCGCCGCACTGTGCTTGCTGATGTTCTGCAGCAGCTCGGAGACGGTGAAATAGGCGATGCCCTCGATGGCCGCGGCGGGCCGCGAGGCCAGATCCACCGTCACCTTCACGGGCACCGTGCAGCGCGAGGCGACCGCGGACAGCGCGGCATCGAGCCCCCGGTCCGTCAGTACGGCGGGATGGATGCCCCTGGCCAGATCCCGCAGCTCCTGCAGCGCCAGCTTCACCTCGCCGTGCGCCTCTGCGACCATCTCCGCCGCCGAGTCGGGATCCTCCAGGAGCTTCTCCTTGGCCAGGCCAAGACCCATCGCCAGATTGACCAGACGGGCCTGAGCCCCGTCGTGCAGATCGCGTTCGATGCGCCGCAGATCGGCGTTGGCCGTGTCGACCACGACCCCCCGGTCCGACTCCAGCTCCGCGATACGCCGCTCCAGTTCGTCGGAGGGCGACAGCAGAGCGCGCACCATCGCCCGGTCGGCGTTGGCCAGACCCCGCGCGATGAACGGCAGCACCGGCCACAGCACGAACAGCGAGGTCAGCGTGACGGCAAAGGTCAGGATCCCCCAGGGCAGCCGCATGAAGTCGTACAGCACCGTGCGCCAGCCCACCGGGTCCTTCACCCGCATCCACAACCACGGCAGGAAGCCGGTGCCGCGTCCGGGCAGCCGGCTCGGCTCGTCCACCCGCACCCCGAGCAGCTTCCTGGCCCGCGCCCGCTCCATCCGGCCCAGCAGCCGCGCGCCGGTCAGCCCGGCCGCCAGCAGCGGGAGCCCGATCACCGTCACGGTCAGCCAGAAGCCTGTGAACAGCACCGTCACGACGTAGACGAACCCGATCAGCGACACCGGAAGGTTCGCCAGCAGATGCGCGATCTCCTTCCAGGTGTGCCGGTCGTAGGCGAAACGGGCAGGCGGCAGACGGTCGCCGTCACCTTCCGGGGCCCCCATCGGGCGCGCGTGTCGTTCGGTCATATGGGCTAGCGTGCCGCGCGCCGGGCGCCCGCGCCATGAGGTCGGCCGCCCCCGTCCCCTGGGGAAAACCCCACCCCGGGAGCTCCTCGGCTGCCTCCTGGGATCTCAAGGTCGTCTCAAGCGGTGACGGGCTGCTTACCGTCTATTTATCAGGGCCTAGACTCCCGTGCGTACAGATCGTCGAACAGCAGCGTTCATCAAGGTCGCAGGGAGCGAGGGGTACGGACGTGCGGGAATCGACCGTCGCCGGTCCGACCGTCGTCGCGGCGGACTACTTCCAGTCGTACTCGGTCGTCGGACTGCTCGCCGTCGTCGGCGTGCTCTTCGTCGCGGTCGCCTTCGGCGCCGGCCGACTGCTGCGGCCCATGGTCCCCACCCCCGAGAAACTCCTGACGTACGAGTGCGGAGTCGACCCCGTCGGCGAGGGCTGGGCCCACACCCAGGTCCGCTACTACGTCTACGCCTTCCTGTACGTCATCTTCGCCGTCGACTCGATCTTCCTGTTCCCCTGGGCGACGGTGTTTGCCGCCCACGGGTACGGCGTGACCACACTGGTGGAGATGTTCATCTTCCTCGGCTTCCTGGCCGTGGGCCTGCTGTACGCATACAAGAAGGGCGTCCTGGCATGGACGTGACGACGCCGGACACCAACGGTCAGCCCGTACTCCTCCCGGAGCCGAAACGGCTGGGCGCCCTCGCCCGCCTGGCCCCCGAACCGATGAAGGTGGTCCTGAACTGGGGCCGCCGGTACTCGCTGTGGGTCTTCAACTTCGGCCTCGCCTGCTGCGCGATCGAGTTCATCGCCGCATCGATGGCCCGCCACGACTTCATCCGCCTGGGCGTCATCCCCTTCGCACCGGGCCCTCGCCAGGCCGACCTGATGGTCGTCTCCGGCACGGTCACGGACAAGATGGCCCCGGCCGTGAAGCGCCTGTACGAACAGATGCCGGAGCCCAAGTACGTCATCTCCTTCGGCGCCTGCAGCAACTGCGGCGGCCCCTACTGGGACTCCTACTCCGTCACCAAGGGCGTCGACCAGATCATCCCGGTCGACGTCTACGTCCCCGGCTGCCCGCCCCGCCCCGAGGCCCTCCTCCAGGGGATCCTGAAGCTCCAGGAGAAGATCGCCCGGGAGTCGCTGGGAGAGCGGTACGGAACCGCACCGGCACGCCCGTCGGCGGCGGCCCTGCAAAGCGGCCTGGTGAAGCCGCCGTCTCCCGATGCTCCTTCGGAGGAGGACCGATGAGCACGGTCGGCTGGCTCCCCGCCCCCGCCGACGAGCTGTTCGGTACGGAGGCCGCCGCCGAGGAGTCGTACGAACTCCTGACGGTCGACGTCCCGCCGGCGAGCTGGCCGGCAGCGCTGCAGGTGGCCCGCGACCAGCTGTCGTGCACCTACTTCGACTGGCTGAGCGCGGTCGACGAACCGGGCACGGGTTTCCGCGTCTCGGCCCACGTGGTCTCCCTGTCTCCCGTGCGCCGTCTGCTGCTGCGCACCACGGTCCCGCACGAGGCGCCGACGCTGGCCTCCGCCGTCGACGTCTACGCGGGCGCGGCCTGGCACGAACGCGAGACCCACGAAATGTTCGGCGTCGACTTCGAGGGCCACCCCGCCCTGGACCACCTCCTCCTCCCGGAAACCTTCGAGGGCCACCCCCTGCGCAAGGACTTCGTGCTGGCAGCGCGTGTGGCCAAGGCCTGGCCGGGCGCGAAGGAACCCGGCGAGTCCGACCACGGCGGCCCCAAGCGCCGCCAGATGCTTCCCCCGGGCGTCCCCGACCCGAACGAGTGGGGCCCGCTGAAGGGCCAACTCCCCCCTGCCCCGGCCCGCCCCGCCCGAGCCGCAGGCCGCCCCCCGGCCGACCGCCCGACCCGCCCAGCAGGCGACCGCCCGGTGCGCCGCGCCCGCTCGGCAACGGAGGGGTCGGCGAGCCAGGCGGCCACACCGCCATCCGCCGACGCCCCGGCTGCTTCGGGGCGTGCGCGGTCGGCGGCGGAGGGGTCGGCGAGTCAGGTGGCGTCGACTGCGCCTGAGGGCGAATCGGCGGCCCCGGCCGCTCCGCGGCGTGCGCGGTCGGCGGCGGAGGGGTCGGCGAGCCAGGCGGAGGGTGCGAGCGGTCGGGCAGCGGACGCAGGGCCTGCCGATGCCCCGGCTGCTCCGCGGCGTGCGCGGTCGGCTGCGGAGGGGGCGGCGAGTCAGGCGGAGTCGACTGCGGGCGAGGGTGACCCAGCTGGCCGGCAGCCGGGTGCCTCCGGTGCGGCAGCGCCGCGACGTACACGCAGCGCGAGCGAAGGCTCGGCCTCGCAGCCCCCCCGAACCACCTCGCCACAGAGCCCAACCACCCGACCCGCACCCGCCCCCCGCAGTTCGGACGCCCCGTGGCACCACGCCCGCCCGGCTTTCGACGAAACTGAGGGTGAGCCGAGGCCTGAGGGTGAGCCGAGGCCTGAGAGCGGGCCGACCGAGGAGGGTGGGCCGGCCCCGGAGACCGAAGCGGGGCCTGGGACGAAGCCCAGCACGGAAGCGAAGCCGAGCGCGGACTCGAAGTCGCCCTCGGAGGGCGAGCCGAGCCCGGTGCCCGAGCGGCAGCCGACGGCTGAGTCCAGCCCCGATGCCGAGCCCCTCGCGGAACCGCGGGGCGAAGCCGAACCCTCCCCGAAACCGTCCGCAGGCGCCGACTCCGACGCGGGTTCAGGCTCCGCCGAGGCAACCCCCGGTGACAGCCCCTCAATGCCGACCGCCGAGAAGTCCCCCCACGCCACCCACGAAGACCCGTCCGCCGAAGATCCGGCTGCAAACCCCGAAGACCCCGCAGGAGGCCCGCAGTGACCGACGCTCTGGACGTCACCCTGCGACTCCTGATCGTGTTCGTCGTCTTCCTCACCTTCCCCCTGATCGTCGGCCAGACCGAGCACAAGGTCATGGCCCACATGCAGGGCCGCCTCGGCCCGATGTACGCCGGCGGCTTCCACGGCTGGGCCCAACTCGTCGCCGACGGCGTGAAGTTCGCGCAGAAGGAAGACGTCGTCCCGGCGGGAGCGGACCGCCGCATCTTCCAGCTCGCCCCCGCCGTGGCCCTCCTCCCGTACCTCCTGGTTCTCCTTGCCATCCCCATCGGCCCCGGCGAGGGCGCCGTTGGTCAGGTCCTGGACGCGGGCATCTTCTTCGTCCTGGCGGTGATGGGCGTAGGCGTCCTCGGCTCCCTCATGGCCGGCTGGGCATCCGCCAACAAGTTCTCCCTCCTCGGCGGCCTCCGCACCGCCGCGCAGCTCCTCGCCTACGAACTCCCGATGCTCCTCGCCGCCGCCTCCGTCGCGATGGCGGCGGGCACGGTCTCCCTCCCCGGCATCCTGGACGCCTTCCACTGGTGGTGGCTGCCCTGGCAGATCGTCGGCGCGATCGTCTTCTTCGTCGCCGGTCTCGCCGAACTCCAGCGCCCGCCCTTCGACATGCCCGTCGCCGACTCGGAGATCATCTTCGGCGCGTACACGGAGTACACCGGACTGCGTTTTGCCCTGTTCCTCCTCGCCGAGTACGCCGGAATCATCGTTCTGTGCGGCCTGACCACCGTCCTCTTCCTGGGCGGCTGGCACGGCCCCTGGGGTGCCGACGGCCTCGGCTGGGTCTGGACCCTGCTGAAGACTGCCGTCCTCGCCTTCCTCGTGATCTGGCTCCGCGTCACCTATCCCCGGCTACGCGAGGACCAGCTCCAGAAACTCTCCTGGACCCTCCTCGTTCCCCTCTCCCTCGCTCAGATCGCCCTCACCGGCATCGTCAAGGTGGTGATCTCCTGATGGCTGAGCCGCTCCCGCCCACCCGCTCCCGCATCCCCGGCTCCGGCCTGGCCAAGGGTCTGGCGGTCACCCTCCGTACGATGACGCGGAAGACCGTCACCGAGCAGTACCCGGACGTCCAGCCCGACCTGCCACCGCGCACGCGCGGCGTCATCGGCCTGTTCGAGGAGAACTGCACGGTCTGCATGCTCTGCGCCCGGGAGTGCCCGGACTGGTGCATCTACATCGACTCCCACAAGGAGACGGTGCCGGCGGCCACCCCGGGCGGCCGCGAACGCAGCCGCAACGTCCTCGATCGCTTCGCCATCGACTTCTCCCTGTGCATGTACTGCGGTATCTGCATCGAGGTCTGTCCTTTCGACGCCCTGTTCTGGTCCCCGGAGTTCGAATACGCCGAGACCGACATCCACGAACTCACCCACGAACGCGACAAGCTCCGTGAGTGGATGTGGACGGTCCCGGCCCCGCCCGCCCTCGACCCCGGTGCGGAGGAGCCGAAGGAGATCGCCGCCGCCCGCAAGACCGCGGAGAAGCTCGCCGCCGCGCAGGCCGAGCCCACCGAAGCCGCCGAGCCTGCCCGGCCGACCGAACCCGAGGGAGGCGCGTCGTGACCCTCATCGCAGCCACCGCGACGGTGGCACAGGCCACGGCAGCTCACGCGACGGCAGCCCACGCGACGGCAGCCCACGCCCACGCCATCACGGCCGCCGGTGCCCACGGCTTCCTCTCGCCGACCGGTGTCGAGATCGCCTTCCTCCTCGTCGGCCTCGCCACCTTCGGCGCAGCCCTGGTCACCGTCACCACGCGGCAACTGGTGCACGCCGCCCTGTGGCTGGTGGTCACCCTTGGTGGCCTTGCTGTCGAGTACCTCCTGCTCACCGCCGAGTTCATCGCCTGGGTGCAGGTCCTCATCTATGTGGGTTCCGTCGTCGTCCTCCTCCTGTTCGGTCTGATGCTCACCAAGGCCCCGATCGGCCGTTCCCCGGACGCCGACTCCGGCAACCGGTGGGCCGCGCTCACCGTGGCCCTCGCCGCGGCCACCGCCCTGGTCTGGGTCGTCGTCGACGCCTTCCGTACGACCTGGGTCGACCTGGACGGCCCGGCGGCCGGCTCCACCGCCGTCACCGGAGCGAGCCTCTTCCAGAACTGGGTCCTCCCCTTCGAGGCACTCTCCGTCCTCCTCCTCGCCGCCCTGGTCGGCGCGATCGTCCTGTCCCGCAAGGCGAAGGCGGAGATGAGCTCTCCCCCTGTGAACTCCCGGGCTGCAACCGGTGGTTCCCCATCCGTCCCTGATTCCCGTAATCACCCGATCGAGGGAAACAGCCCGGCCGAGCAGGAAGGCGCCCGCTGATGCACCTCGCCTATCCCGCCGTACTCTCCGCCCTCCTCTTCTGCACCGGCCTGTACGGAGTCCTCGCCCGCCGTAACGCGATCCTGGTCCTGATGTCCGTCGAGCTGATGCTCAACGCCGTCAACCTCAACCTCGTCGCCTTCGACGTCTGGCTCAGCAAGGCCGCCCAGGAAAAGCTGCACTCCGGGCAGGCCCTGGCCCTGTTCACCATCGCCATCGCCGCCGCCGAGATCGGCATCGGCCTGGCGATCGTCCTCGCCGTCTACCGCAACCGCGGCACCTCGGACATCGACAAGCTCCGCGACAGCGCCGAGGGCCACGAGAGCGACGGCCCCGACGGCAACGCCCTCACGGCCGAAGAGACCGGGAAGGCTGAGGCCACCGCGTGACCACGACCACCCTCGCCGTCCTCGTCCCCCTCCTGCCGTTCCTGGGCGCCGCCTGCGGCCTGCTCCTGGGCCGCACGGCACCCGGCTTCGTCCGCCCGCTCGCCGTCCTGCCGACCCTTTCCTCCCTCGTGCTGGCCGTACTGGTCGCCGTGCGCCAGGGCGGCGACCAGGCGATCGACGCTGCCACCGAACTGACGCCCACCGGCTCGGTTCCCATCGAACTCGCCCTGCACATCGACGGCTTCGCCGCCCTCGTCGCCGTTCTGGTCGGTGTCGTAGCCACCTGCGTGCAGATCTACTCGACGGGCTACCTGCGCGACGACCCGCGCTACCCCTCGTACGCCGCCCTGGTCTCCCTCTTCACCTCCGCGATGTTGCTCGTCGTCTACTCCGGCGACCTGATCGTGCTGCTGGTCGGCTGGGAGATCATGGGTATCTGCTCGTACTTCCTGGTCGGCCACTACTGGGAGACCCCTGAGGCCCGCGCCGCCTCCATCAAGGCCTTCCTGGTCACCAAGCTCGGCGACGTCCCCTTCCTCATCGGCCTGTTCGCCCTCGCCACCGATGCCGGCTCCTTCCGCATCACCAAGGTCCTCGGCACGGTCGCGAGCGGCGGACTCCACCACCCGACACTGATCGCCCTGCTGCTCCTGGCAGGGGTGGCGGGCAAGTCGGCGCAGTTCCCACTGCACACCTGGCTCCCCGACGCGATGGCGGGCCCGACGCCCGTCTCCGCGCTGATCCACGCCGCGACGATGGTGGCCGCCGGCGTCTACTTCATCGCCCGCCTCCTCCCGGTCTTCGAGGCCTCCCGGGCCGCGATGGTCGTCCTCGCCGTCATGGCGGCTGTCACGATGGTCGGCTCGGGTCTCGCCGCGCTCGCCCAGGACGACATCAAGCGCGTCCTCGCCTACTCGACGATCGGGCAGCTCGGCTACATGACCGGCGCCCTCGCCGTCGGCGACCGCGGAGCGGCCGTCTTCCACCTCCTGTCCCACGGCGCCTTCAAGGCGCTGCTGTTCCTCGCGGCCGGCGTGATCATCCACGCCGCCGGCACCAACTCGCTGGCCACCATGTCCCGCATGCAGGGCCTGCGCGAACGCATCCCCGACGCCTACTGGACGATGACCGTGGCGCTTCTCGCGCTCGCCGCGATCCCGCCCTTCAGCGGCTTCTTCTCCAAGGAGTCCGTCCTCGGCGCCGCCGAGCACGTGGCCACCGGCCACACCGGGAACGCCCCCCTCGCCGCCGGCTGGATCACACTCGTCGCCGGCCTGCTCACCGCCGTACTCACCGCGGCGTACGCGATGCGCCTGTGGCTGCTGGCCTTCTACGGCAGGGGTGCCGAGGCCCCCGACCACGGCAGCCAGCCGCTGACCATGACCGTGGTGCTGTGGGTCCTCGCCGTCCCCTCCCTCGCGCTCGGCGGGCTCGCCTACCGCTCGCTGCCCAACTGGTTCGACGGCCGTGACCTCACCCCGACGCTCACCACTTCCGTGCTCGGCACGGGCGTGGCCCTTGTCGGCGGCATCGTCACCTATGCGGCCTGGCGGCACACCACCGCCCTCGCGTCCCGCGCCCCGCTCGGCGCGGTCGCGGCCCACCCCGAGGGCGACGCCGGACTCGTCGAGGCCGAGGCCATCGCCAGCCACGCGCCCGCCTACGGGGGAGTGGCCTACGCACCCGACCCGGCGGACCCGGGAAGACTGCTGCTCGGCCCGCTGCACCGGCACGCAGCCGTCGGCTTCCACCTCGACGCGGTGTACGCCGCCCTCTTCGTCCGCCCCGTCCAGGCCGGAGCGAGTCTCGTCCGCTTCCTGGACCGCGAGGTCGTCGAGACCTACGTACGCGGCGCGGGCGCCCTACCGCGTCTGCTGGGTGCCGCCGTACGACGCGCCCAGACCGGCAATGTGCAGACCTATGTGAGCGCACTGCTCGCCGGCACCGTCGTCCTGGCGGTCGCCGTCCTCCTCGTCGCCACGGGAGCGTGAGCAGGCGTGATCGATATCAACGAGTCCGTGATGCAGTTCCTTCTGGCATTCGTCGTCGTCGGCCCGCTCCTCGGGGCCGTCGCCGCTCTCCTGCCCGCCCCGCCCGGACTGAAGGGGAAGTCGCCCGAGCAGGCCGTGCTCCGCCACGGCGTGACCGTGACCGGCGCGGTCCTCATCGCCGCGATCGTCCTTGCGCTCGGCTTCGACCACGACCACCCGTCGAAGATGCAGGCCACGACCGACATCAGCTGGATCCCCGCACTCCACGTGCGGATCCACCTCGGCATCGACGGCATTTCCCTCCCCCTTCTGGTCCTGACCGCGCTGCTGACCTTCCTCTGCGCGCTCTACTCGTACTTCAAAATGCCGTCGGGCCCGACCCCGAAGGCCTTCGTCGCACTGGTGCTGGTCCTCGAGTCCGGCACCCTTGCGAGCTTCGCCGTCCTCGATCTGCTGCTGTTCTTCCTCGCGTTCGAGATGGTCCTCGTCCCGATGTACTTCCTCATCGCCCGCTGGGGCGGCGAGGGCCGGACCCAGGCTGCCTGGCGGTTCATCCTCTACACACTGCTCGGTTCGGTCGTCATGCTGCTCGGCCTGCTCCTGATCGGGATCAAGGCCGGCACATTCGACATGGTGGCACTCGCCACTGACAACGGCCGGTCACTGACCACATCCGTGCAGGTCATCGCCGTTTTGGCGATCGGTGTCGGGCTCGCGGTCAAGACGCCGATGTGGCCGCTGCACAGCTGGCTGCCCGACGCCCACACCGCCGCCCCGACCGTCGGCTCGGTCCTGCTGGCCGGTGTCCTGCTGAAGATGGGTACGTACGGGTTCGTTCGGATCCTCCTCCCGATCGCGCCGGACGGGCTCCACACCTTCGCGCCCTACCTCGCCGCCTTCGCCGTCGTCGGGATCATCTACGGTTCGCTGGCCTGCCTCGCGCTCGCCAAGCGGGGCGCGAAAGGCGATCTCAAGCGCCTCATCGCCTACTCCTCCGTCGGCCACATGGGTTTCGTCCTGCTCGGCATCTCGACCATGACCCCGACGGGTGTGAACGGCGCCCTGTTCGCCAACATCGCCCACGGCCTCATCACCGGCCTGCTGTTCTTCCTGGTCGGCGCGCTCAAGGACCGCACGGGCACGACCGACCTCGACACCCTCGCCGAGGAGACCGGTGCCGCGCTCTACGGCAAGGCCCCCCGCCTCGGCGGCGTGCTCGCCTTCGGCGCGGTCGCCTCGCTCGGTCTGCCGGGCCTGGCCGGTTTCTGGGGCGAGATGCTGGCCCTGTTCGGTGCGTTCAGGCCCGCCGGCGACCTCAGCCGGCCGGCCTTCCTCACCTTCATGGCGATCGCGGCCTTCGGCACCCTCCTCACGGCCGCGTACATGCTGGTCGTCGTCCGCCGCGTCTGCATGGGCGCCGTACCCCCGGAAGCGCCGCAGCTCGCCGACATCCACATGTACGAGTTCGCGGCCTGGACCCCCCTCGTCGCCCTCACCGTCGCCGCCGGCCTGTGGCCCAAGGCCCTCCTCGGCCTGACCGACCCGGCCGTGCAGCAGCTCCTCTCAGGAGGCACCCGATGAGCTCCCTGGCGCAGCCGCTGGCCGCGAGCGTCGTGCAGTCCGTCGACTGGCTCGCCATCGCGCCGCCCACCCTCACGGCGGTCGTCGGACTCATCGTCCTCGTCGCCGATCTGTTCGTCGACGACGCCAGGAAGGCACTCCTCGGCTGGGTCTCGGTCGCCGGCCTCGCCGTCTCCGCGCTCCTGCTGCTGCCCCTCCTGGACGGCGACCGCAGCACCTTCTGCGTGAACGGCACACACGCGTGCAGTTACACCGCGGACCGCTTCACGCTCGTCATCCAGTTCCTCGTCCTCGGCGGCGCCCTCCTCGCCGCTCTCCTGTCGGTGACCGCCCTGAAGGACGCCGACAGGCAACTCCCCGAAGGGGAGTACTGGTTCCTGCTGCTCTCCTCCGCGGCCGGCGCCGCTCTGCTGCCCGCCTCCCGCGACCTCGCGACCCTGATCGTCGCCCTGGAGGTCGCCTCCCTGCCCGCCTTCGCTCTCGTCGGCATCCGGCACGGCGACAAGAAGTCCTCCGAAGCGGCCCTGAAGTTCTTCCTGTCGTCGGTCACCGCGACCGCCGTCAGTCTCATGGGCATCAGCTTTGTGTACGCCACCACCGGCACCCTCTATCTCACCCAGGTCGCCGACCGGATCCAGCACGTCGACGGACAGTTCCACACGCTCGCCCAGACGGGTGTCGTCCTCACCCTCGTCGGCTTCGCCTTCAAGACGGCCGCCGTGCCCTTCCACTTCTGGGTCCCCGACACCTACGTGGGCGCGCCGCTGCCCATCGCCGCCTATCTGTCGGTCGTCGGCAAGGCGGTCGGCTTCTCCGGCCTGATCCTCGTCACGGTCGTCGCGTTCCCCTCGTACGCCGACGTCTGGGGGCCCGCGCTCGCGGTGCTGGCCGCGCTCACCATGACGGTCGGCAACGTCGGCGCCCTGCGCCAGCAAGCCACGCGCGCGTACAGCGCGGTACGGCTGCTCGCCTGGTCGTCGGTCGGCCAGGCCGGCTACCTCCTCGTACCGATCGCCGCAGCCGCCTACTCCGACAACCCCGAGCACTCGATCGGCTCCACGGTCGCCTACGCCCTCATGTACGCCGCCGTGAACCTCGGAGCCTTCGCGATGGCCGCACTGGTGGGCCGTACCAGGTCCGCGAACCGCATCACGGACTACCGCGGCCTCTACGCAAGCAATCCGGTCGCCGCCCTCCTTCTGGCCTTCTTCCTGCTCTGCCTGGCCGGACTGCCCCCGGGCATCATCGGCCTGTTCGCCAAGGTCACCGTGTTCTCGGCGGCGGTCGACGCGGGACTCGGCTGGCTGGCCGTGGTCATGGCCGTCAACGTCGTCATCGCCCTGTTCTACTACCTCCAATGGACGGCACTGCTGTTCCGCGCCCCCGAGGGCGAGCCCGTCAAACACCGCCTCCCCGCGCCCCTCACCGCGGCGATCACCCTCACCGGCGCCCTCGGCGTCGCCCTCTCCGGAGCACCCCAGTTGGTCCTTCGCTTCGCCGGCACAGCCCTCTTCTGAGCCGACGCCGGCCGCCCGGGGGCGCCGTCACCCGGACGGCCCACGCAGGTCGCCGTACGCACAAGGGAACTAGTGGCACTCGCCTGGCGTTGACCAGTACGGGAGGGTCCACTGGACGTGACATCACGGCACCAGTGGCACCCGAGATCAGCAAGCAAAGGGTTCCCCTGCTGCACGACTTGGAGGGCGTACCGTGCACCGCCGGCACAACGGGCTAAGGACCGCAGTTCTCCTCGGAGGACTGTCCGCCCTCATCATCGTCATCGGCAGCTTCTTCGGCCGCATGGGGCTCGTCGTCGCGGTTGTGATCGCACTGGGCACGAACGCATACGCGTACTGGAACAGCGACAAGCTGGCGCTACGCGCGATGCGCGCGCGCCCCGTCAGCGAGTTCGAGGCCCCCGCCCTCTACCGCATGGTCCGCGACCTCTCCACGCAGGCCCGCCAGCCGATGCCACGCCTGTACATCTCCCCGACGGAGGCGCCGAACGCCTTCGCGACGGGCCGCAACCCGCGCAACGCCGCCGTGTGCTGCACGGAAGGCATCCTGCGCATCCTGGACGAGCGTGAACTGCGCGGTGTCATCGGCCACGAGCTCAGTCACGTGTACAACCGCGACATCCTCATCTCGTCGGTCGCGGGCGCCCTGGCCTCCGTGATCATGTTCCTGGTCAACTTCGCCTGGCTGATCCCGGTCGGCCGCTCCAGCGACGACGACGGCCCGGGCATCCTCGGCATGCTGATGATCATGATCCTGGGTCCGCTCGCGGCCACTCTCATCCAGCTGGCCATCAGCCGCTCCAGGGAATACGAAGCCGATGCCTCCGGCGCGCAGTTGACCGGCGATCCCCTCGCGCTCGCCGGTGCGCTGCGCAAGCTCGAAGCAGGTACGAGGCAGCTGCCGTTGCCGCCCGAGCCGCGCATCGAGACCGCGAGCCATATGATGATCGCGAATCCTTTCCGCCCGGGCCAGGGACTCTCCAAGATGTTCTCAACCCACCCGCCGATGGCGGAGCGCATCGCCCGGCTCGAGAAGATGGCAGGTCGCCCCCAGTGAAAACCATCCTGAACGTCATCTGGCTCGTCCTGAGCGGTTTCTGGCTGTTCCTCGGTTATCTGGCCGCGGGCATTCTTCTCTGCATCACGATCATCGGCATCCCGTTCGGCGTCGCGGCGTTCCGTATCGGTGTCTACGCCCTGTGGCCCTTCGGGTACACGACGGTCGAGCGCCGCGACGCCGGTGCGCCCTCCTGCGTCGGCAACGTCCTGTGGCTGATCCTCGCGGGCTGGTGGCTCGCGCTCACGCACATCGTCACCGGCATTGCGCTGTGCATCACGATCATCGGCATCCCGTTCGGCATCGCCAACTTCAAGCTGATCCCGGTCTCGCTGCTGCCGCTCGGCCGCGAAATCGTGCCGACGGACCAGCCGTTCGCCACTCGCTGACCAACTGGGACCAGGGCGGGGGCCGCCCGCTCACCCCCATCCGAGTGATCAGGTTTTCCACAGCTCGAAGGTTGCCCACAGGCCGGACCGATTGTCAGTGGCGCCTTGCATCATGAACCCATGACCGAGAACGAGCAGTTGCTGGCGCGGGTGTCAGCCAAGGCACACATAACCCGCCCGTGGGGCTGGCCTTCACTCCCGGAGCCGGCCGACGCGTCCACGCTGGCCCGCGCCGAGACCACCTTGGGCTTCTCCCTGCCTCCCCTGCTCGCCGACCTCTACCTGCGCATTGGAGACGGCGGATTCGGCCCGGAGTACGGCCTGTTGCCCCTCCTCGACAGCCCGCCCGCCGGCGAGCCCGCCGCCGTAGTGCAGTACCTCGCCAACCGCGAAAGCGCCCGCCGGGACCCCGACTGGCCCTGGCCCGAATGCGTCCTGCCGATATCCCACTGGGGCTGCGCGATGTACGCGTGTGTGGACTGCCGCACCCCGCAGGCCCCAGTCCTCCTCTTCGAGCCGAACGCCGACCACGCCTGGTACGTGGACGCCCCCAGCCTCACGGCCTGGCTGAGTTCCTGGGTGGACGGCACAGGCTGGTACGAGGAGACGAACGAGGAACTCGACATGATCCCTTGGACCGACTTCCACATACGCACCACGGCGGCACGAGCGTCCTAGCTGCCGCGACACCATGCGTACGACAGCGCAGCGAACCCTCTGGTACGGCGACTGCGGAGATCCCGCGAGACAACAGCCGGAAGAAGTTGCTCTGCCCCCGGCTCTGACGGCCGGACATGCCCCTGCTGGGCCGGAAGCCTTGATGCAGGTACCCGGCCGCCCCGGCTGGTGTTCGGCCCAGTGCGCTACCGCGCAGCCGCCCGCCGCCGTACGCCATAAGCGCCCACACCCACCGCCAACACTCCTGCGCCCGCGACCACCGAAACCGCCGGCAGCGAGAACGCCAGCACCACGCACCCGAGAAGACCCACCGCAGGCAACAGCCGAGCCGTCGTGGCCGAACTCAACGTCCAGGCGGAGGCGTTGGCCACGGCGTAGTACGCCAGCACACCGAAGGAGGAGAAACCGATCGCACCCCGTACGTCCACCGTGGCGGCCAGCGCGGCGACGACGGCACCCACGGCCAGTTCGGCCCGGTGCGGCACCTGGAAGCGCTGATGCACGGCTGACAGCGCGCCGGGAAGGTGCCGGTCGCGGGCCATGGCCAGCGTCGTCCGCGAAACGCCCAGGATCAGGGCGAGCAGCGAACCAAGCGCCGCCACGGCGGCCCCCACCCGCACCACCGGAACCAGCCCCGGCACGCCGGCCGCCCGCACCGCGTCGGCCAGCGGAGCACCCGCACGCCCGAGACCCGCGGCCCCCAGCACGGAAAGGACAGCCACCGCCACAAGCACGTACACCGCCAGCGCGATGCCCAGGGCCAAGGGGATCGCGCGCGGGATGGTGCGCGCCGGATCCCGTACCTCCTCGCCCAGGGTCGCAATGCGCGCGTATCCGGCGAACGCGAAGAACAGCAGCCCCGCCGCCTGCAGCACCCCGCCCACACCACCCGAGGTGCCTATGCCCAGGCGCCCCGCGTCGGACGTCCCGGACCCCAGGCACACCACCACGACGGAAGCGAGGATGGTCAGCACCACCGCGACGATCACCCGTGTGACCCACGCGGACTTCTGGACACCGCCGTAGTTCACCGCGGTCAGCGCCACCACGGCAGCGACCGCCACGGCGTGCGCCTGACCCGGCCAGACGTACGCCCCCACGGTGAGCGCCATCGCCGCGCAGGAGGCGGTCTTCCCGACCACGAACGACCAGCCCGCGAGATAACCCCAGAACGGGCCGAGCCGCTCACGCCCGTAGACATATGTGCCGCCCGAGGCCGGATACAGGGCGGCCAGCCGCGCCGACGCCATGGCATTGCAGTAGGCGACGACGGCGGCGACGGTGAGGCCGAGCAGCAGCCCGGACCCGGCCGCGCGCGCCGCGGGTCCCAGGGCGGCGAAGATCCCGGCCCCCACCATCGAGCCCAGCCCGATGACGACGGCGTCGCCCACGCCCAGAGTGCGCCGCAGTTCGGAAGCAGAACCGGTCGATGTCATGTCCCGCACCCTACTGATCACTGCAACCGAGGAGTGCCGCCGCGACGTCCTGCTCATCAACAGAGCAGGGACAAGCACGTGGCGCACAGCGGATCTTGACCGGAATCTCACTGTCTGGAAAGTGCAGCCACAGTGCGGAAGGGCAGGTTCACGGCATGACCATCATCAGCTGGATCATCCTGGGGCTGTTGGCCGGAGCCATCGCCAAGTTCCTGCTGCCGGGCCGCGACCCGGGCGGCTTCTTCGGCACGACCCTCATCGGTATCGCGGGTGCGTTCATCGGCGGCTGGATCTCGGCCCGCTGGCTGGACCACCCGATCACCAAGAACTTCTACGACGGTGCGACATGGGCCGCGGCGATAGGCGGCTCACTCGTTCTCCTGATCCTCTACCGCATCCTGTTCGGCAACTCGCGCAACTGAGTACAACCGAGAACGCCCCGGACCGCAGCCAGCAGGCGAGAAGGGTGGGCACCGGCCAGGTGCCCACCCTTCCTCGTGGACTGGCAGCCGACGGCCGACCGGTGACTGTCAGCCGACAACGCTGAAGCACTGGCTCACCGGTAGTTCACGAACTGCAGCGCGAAATCGAAGTCCTTGCCCTTCAGGAGCGCGATCACGGCCTGCAGGTCGTCACGGCTCTTCGAGCTGACGCGCAGCTCGTCGCCCTGCACCTGCGCCTTGATGCCCTTGGGGCCCTCGTCGCGGATGATCTTCGCCACCTTCTTCGCGTTCTCCTGGGAGATACCCTCCTCGATGGACGCGAAGATCTTGTACTCCTTGCCCGAGAGCTGAGGCTCGCCCGCGTCCAGCGCCTTCAGTGAGATCCCGCGCTTGATCAGCTTGGACTGGAAGACGTCGAGGACGGCTTTGACCCGGTCCTCGGAGTTCGCCTCCATGAGGATCTTGTCACCGGACCACGAGATCGAGGCACCGACGCCCTTGAAGTCGTAGCGCTGCGAGATCTCCTTGGCGGCCTGGTTGAGGGCGTTGTCGACCTCCTGCCGCTCGACCTTCGAGACGATGTCGAAACTGGAGTCGGCCATGTCCTGTGGCTCCTTGTATCGGTGCGTGATGGGGTGCGTACGGGGGCGTATCGGCGTACGTGGGGGCGGGCGCCGAGCCCGGCGTGGTCCGGGCCGCATCCGGACAAGCCTAGCCACCCGTCGTCCTCCGGGCGCAGATCAATCGGGTGGCGAAGCACCCCTCGGCATCGGGTATTGTTTACGTCGTTGCCAGGGAGCACCGCCGAAAAGCGGTTCGAACGGCAGCAAACCCGGCGGTGTGCCCGAGCGGCCAAAGGGAGCAGACTGTAAATCTGCCGGCTCAGCCTTCCCAGGTTCGAATCCTGGCGCCGCCACGCTGAGAAAAACCCCCTCTGACCAGGTAAACAACCTGGTCAGAGGGGGTCTTTTGTTGATCGTCGCTGTTCGACTCGCCGTGGACGGGGCGTGGACGTGTCTCACCTCGTATCGCCCATATCCCACTGTCGATCAGTGCGTGTCCCCCAGGCGTCCCCCGGGGGTGAGCATGATCACTCGGGTTCGTTCCACTCCCGAAGTGCTGCGTCGATCCGGCTGTTCGCCCGCTCCCGCGTCTGGTCGAGCACCTTGGCATACACCTTGTGCAGTACCGCGATGCTGTGTCCGGCGCGGCGGGCGCACTCCATGGCGTCCACCCCGGAGCTGAGCCAGAACGAGACGCCGGCGTGCCGGAGGTCGTAGGGGCGGCGGGCCAGCAGCGAGGATGTTTCCGCCTCGGTCAGCACGTCCTTCCGGGCCTTGGCCCACACCTCCCCGTAGCCGGTCTCCTGTAGCAGGCCATCGCGGTTCGTCCGGAAGAGCCGACCATCGGGTGCCGTGCCGTGATCGGCGATGTGCTGCCGCAGCATACGGACGAAGTGCGGCGGGATCGGTACCGGACGGGAGTCCTTCTTGGCGCGGGCTTTGAGGTGGCGCATCTCGTGTGCCGACCCGTCGTCGGTCCAACTCCGTCCGGCCCGGACCACCCCTTGCCGCAGGGTAAGCATCCCCCACCCCGTCTCCGGGAGGTGGCACTGGTTCACCCGCAGTCCGGCGGCCTCAGCGGGACGCATCGCCGCGTAGTACAGGCACCCGAAGAACGCTTCCAGGTGCCGCCCCCGCGGGCCTTGCTCACGCACCCCTGCCAGCAGGGCGCGGACCTGGCGAGGGTTGGCGACGCTCTCGGGGTCCACCGCTTCGACCGACTTCGGGGCGGTCCATTTCACGGCCGTGATCGGGTTGACCGGCATGGTGAAGTACTGCTCTTCCACGGCGAGTCCGAGAACGTCGCTCAGGCACGCCCGCTTGCGCTTCGCAGTGCGCGGCGATGCCTCTTTCCCGTCCAGCCGTAGGGACAGTGCGTCCAGGGCCAGACGGACGGTCGCAGGGTCTTCCATGGCGGAGACCGGCATGGAGTGCTTGGCGATCCAGGCGAGGGCACGGGCCACATCGTCCGGCGGGGTCTCGTCCCAACGGTTCCGGTTGTACGCCCACCCGTACAGCGCGCGCCGCATGAGCGCGGTATCGGGCATTCCCGTCTTCGTCTTCACGAGCGCGGGTGTGATGGTCGCCAGTGCATCGGCGTAGTTCTTCCGCGACTTCGCCGGCGCCAGTGCCCACTTGCGGTCGACGTACGTGCGGCTGTGCTCGTACCAGGTGATGGAACCCTGTTTGGCGCGTAGTTCCGATACGGGCAGGCCCGTCTCTTCGTCGAACTGGTCGCCGTGTCGCACGGCGGACATGAGTTCCGAACGGCGGCCTTCCGCCTGCACCTTGAGCGTGTAGCTCTTGGAGTGCTTGCGTTCCCCGACCAGCCAGCGCAGGCGGTAGGGCTTCGGACGATCCTTGCGGACCTCGATGGAGTAGAGGCGAACGTCGTAGGTCAGTGCCATTTGAACTCCAGAGGGGCCCGCCGGAAAGCGGGCCCCTCGTGTCTCGGGTGTGCGGGAGGTGGTCAGGCGGCAGCGTCTTCCATGGACGACCACCACGCGTCGAGGTCGGTGCGGCGGCAGCGGAGCTGGCCGTTCGGCAGCTTGATGAGCTTGGGGGCCTTGCCCCGGGCGCGCATGCGGTAGAAGGCGGCGCGGCTCATCTCGATCTCTTCGAGGACTTCGGGGAGCTTGAGCATCTTGGGGCGAGCCATGGCACTCCTCAGCGAAGGCGGAGCGGGCGGGGGGAGTTGGAAATACATTCCTCTGAGTCGCGACTCATCGGCACTCAGCGGCTCTCAGAGGGGCCTTGAGACGCGATGAGTCGCGACTCAGGCAAATGTGGTTCGGACATGTTCAGCGTGATCCCGGTGTAGGTGATCACCTGTCGGCCGTACGCGTCGCGGGGCCGGGAGCGGCTGAGCTGGGGGATGACGGAGAGCAGATTGCGGCCGAACACCTGCTTCGTGCCGGGGCGGACTCCGTTGTCCTCGGCCCACTCCCGCCAGACCGTCCACAGGGCGTCCACTGGCACTGAGCAGGTGGGTCCGGTGGTGCAGCGCTCACGGATGAACGCGGACGTGGGCGAGGCGGTGTCCTGCATGGTGGTGACCGCCTCGCGGCTGGACGCCGGTTCGGTGATCCGGCCCGTGCGCTGGAGACGGGCGAGCCCTTCCAGGGCCCAGTTGAGGATGCCGGGCATCTCGGCGGTGAGCCGGTCGAACAGGGTGGGATCTTCCTTGCCCAGCCACGACACCCGCATGTTGAGCAGCACGAACCGGCGGGCGATCACGCCGGAGGAATCGCCGAAGTGCGGCAGCTCGTTGGACAGGATCACCAGCCGGGTCGGAAGCTTGCCGGTCCACACCGCGCGGTACTTGCGGTCAATGTCGATGGTGTCCTCACCGGAAATCGTCAGCAGCCGTTCGACGACTTGGCTGTTGTCGTTGCCGGACAGCCGGGCGTCGGAGATGACCGCGAGCGGCTTGCCGATTAGCGTGGACAGCCCGAAGTTCGTGCCGAGTCCGGCGAGCGTGGGTCCGGCCAGGTTCTCCTTGCCGACCAGCTCTTTCAGTACGCGGGCGATGGTGCCCTTGCCGGAGCGGGACGGGCCCACGATGAGCAGGATTTTCTGCTGGTCGGTCCGGCCGGACAGCACGTAGCCGAACCACTCCTGAAGAGCGGCGATGGCGTCGGGGTCGTTCGGCCAGATCTGTGCCAGGAAGCGTTCCCACGTCGGTGCCCTCGCGGCGGGGTCGTAGGCGAAGGGGACGGAGACCAGGTTGAAGAATCCGGGTCCGTGCGGCAGCAGCGCGCGGTCTTCGATCCTGAGCAGGCCGTTCTCACACGCCACCATCGGCCCCCCGTCAGCCGCGTCCCCACCCTCGATCCAGGCGGGAGCGTCGGTCTCGGTCGGCAGCAGAGTGATGGCGCCCAATGCGTCGAGAAGGTTGCTGATCTTCTGTTTCGTGGGTGCCCAGTCGCGTTCCTCGAACTCCCCGTCCTTGACCGGGGCGAGGTAGACGGCGTGTTCGAGGCGGGTGTACATGGCCGCGCGTACCTGCGCTTCGTCCATCTCGCGCCAGCACGTTCCCGTCCAGCGCATCCACGATGCGCGCCAGCGCTGGCACACCAACTGCCCGTCCTCGCTCTGCCAGTCCGGCAGGAGACGGCGGGCGACGGCCAGGGGGTTGGACGGCGGCGGGAGTTCCTCGCTCGGGCCGTTGTCGGGGCGGGTGTCCATCATGCTGCGGTCCTCCCTTCCGGTGAGGCACGGAACGGGCAGTTCGCGCGGTGGTCTTCGTGGTCGGTGATCAGGGCGAGTACCTGGCGGTTGCCGACGGCGCTGCGGTCGCGGCCGCACAGGCACGTGGACGTGGCGGTGGGGGTGGCGCCGCGCGGGGCGCTGATGTGCAGCACCGCGACGATGTACCGGCCGTCGCCCGGCTGCGGGTCAGTGCTAAGACCAGTTCGGACGCCTTCGGCGACGCCCTTCGGGTCGCCCACGGCCGGTGTGGGCGAGGCGAGTTCGGCGACCTTCCCTCCACTCACGAGGGGTTGGCCTTCCAAGGGGGGCGGGTGGGGGCGCTCATGCCGCCTCCCGGGGCCGCGCCTTGCGGATGGAGCTGTCCAGGGCGCTGCGGATGGTGGAGCGGCACTCGGCAGCGGTGAGTCCCCGCTCCTCTCCCGCCCCTTGGAAGGCCTCTTCCACCACGTGCCGGGGGATGTCGCCCCATGCGACGAAGCGCCCCACCTTGAAGGCGCACCGGTTGAGCGTGGTGTTGCGCTTCTTGTCCGGCGACGCGGCCACGATGGCGCACTCGGCTTCCAGTGCGGACAGGGCCGCGCGGCTCCCGTCGACCGCAGGGAGCCTCAGCGGCCCCGTAGGGCGCGCCGGGGCGGGTTTCAGGATGGTTTGTAGCCATTCGGGCAGCGGTGCCGCCACAGGGCCGCTGACGGCTTCGTACGCTCCGGCGTCGGTGGTGCTGCCCGCGGCGACGACGTAGCCGCCCTGTGCGCGGGTGTCGACCAACGCGCCGATGGTTCCTGCCGTGTTGGCCAGCCGGATGCCGTCCGGGGCGGTGAAGTACAGGTGCTCGCCGCCGCTCGCGGTCCGCACCCGGTAGGTGTCCGGGACGGGGTGGCCGGCGCGCTCGCAGAGCGCCTCAAAGGTCGCCGCGCCGCAAGGCGCGTCCGAACTGCCTTTGTCCTTGGGCATGTCGAGGTCGACCACGAGCAGACGGGAGGGGCCGGTGGCGATGCCGACGTTGAACGGGATGCGCGACCAGGCGGCGCGGATGCGGTCGGGGTCGGTGGTGGCGCGCTGTTCCCACTTCAGGTGTCCGCTCGCGCACTCGCCGATGCCGGGGCACGTCTGCTCGCCGTGCAGCGCGGGGCGCTTGGTGCCGGGACGCAGAGGGAAGACGTGCCAGCCGCGCGCGGCGGCTTCCAGGGCGGCGCGCATCAGGTTCGCGCTCATGCGGCCACCTCCAAGAGGGTGCCGGCGGTGAGGTGGGCGCGGCCGATGAACTCGCTGTAGGCGGGCGGGATCGCTTCGGTCAGTTCCTCGCGGACGTCGGTCCAGTCGATGTCCATCGCGGCCTGTATCTCCGGGATGGTGGGTTTGCCGCCGCCGTTGCCGTACGCGGCGACGTAGGGGCCGTCGTAGAAGCGGCCGTGGCGCCAGCCGCGCACCCGCCCACGGTGCCGGAGGTGCGCCGGCTGCTCGGTGGTCCAGCCGCCCAACTCGAAGTTGCGGTGGCGGATCACGTCGAGGCCGAACCTCTCGCCGCACAAGGTGAGGTCTTTGCGGATCTCGGCGCGGCCGTTGGGCTGCTCGATCACGTACGGCAGGCCGGTCCGATCGAGCAGGTCGCGGGTGGGCGCCACCAGGTCGACGTGGGTGCCACCCCATCCCTGGGAGGCGTTGGTGCCCACGGTGAGCGTGCACTTGTCCTGGCAGGGCGGGGAGGCGTGGACGAACGCGTACCGGCGGATCTCGCCCGTGGCAATGAGGTGGGCGAGGTAGGCCAGGGCGTCCCCGCGGTGGTAGGCGAAAGGGTAGTTGGGACGGTGGGCGATGTCGCATCCGTCCACGGCGAATCCCGCGCGGTGGTAGCCCACGGCGGCGCCGCCGGCACACGAAAACAGGTCCAGCAGGCGCGGCCGTGGGGCGCGCGCTCGCCGGATGTCGGTGGGTTGGGTCATGCTGGGAGACCTCCAACAGGTCTGTAGAGGACTGGAGACAAGAGCGGCCCCGGACTTTGGCGAGGACGGGGGCCGCTCTTGGCACAGCTACTGGTGGTTGTTGGTCTTGGCCCACACGCCGGTCGTACGGGTGTGGACGTTGCGCCGGTCCTGGTAGACAGGGCCCTCGTAGTGGTGGTGGATGTCCGGGGCGGGCTTGGCCCGCTTGGCGAGCCGTGCGAGGGCGAGCACGAGGGTGGTGGGGGCGCCGAAGACGAGGCCGCAGACCACGGGGTCGGCGTACTGGGAGACGTACATGAGCACGGCGGCGGTGAGGCCGACCATGGAGACGGTTGCCCCGCCGGCGAGCATGAGGACGCTGGCGTCGGTGGCGCCCTGGCTCATCGGGGGCCGTCCGGGCTGGGCGACGGGCGGGGTGGGGCCGTATACGGGCACCGGGGTGTCGTCGCGGTAGGCGGTGGGCCGGTAGGCGTCGGCGATGATCCGGCGAGCCTCGGCGGCGGCCTCGTCATCGGTCATTCCGGCGTCCGGCCGGAGGGTGTCGGGGGCGTTGTCGGGGTACATGTGGAATCCCTTCCGAAGGCGGGTCAGGGAGGCTGAGGCACCCCCTTCCGGGGGCGTGGTGGAGGGGGTTTCGGGGGTCTGACCTGGGGTGCCTCCCTGCCTCCCTGAACGATCATCTGTGCAGGTCAGGGCCAGGGAGGCGGGGCAGGGAGGGGGTCAGGGAGTTCTCCCTGCCTCCCTGCCCCGCCGGGGGGTGCCTCCCTGTCACTCGGAGGCGGAAGCGGAACCCTCGCCGTCGCGGTTGACGAGGGCGCGGGCGAGGCGGTCACGGCCCACGACCATGACGCCGTCGGACTTGTACGGCTCGGCGCCGGTGCCGTCCAGGACGCGCTTGAGGTCGAGGAAAGACCAGCCGCCGTAGGCGTCCGCGTTGAGCGTGCCGAGCCGGGACAGCACGTCTTTGGTGCGCACCCGCTCTGCGGTGCCGACCACGGACGCGATGTCCGTGAGCGGGTCGCGCTCCTCACCCCGCTCGATGGCGTGCAGGGTGGTGACGCCGTCGCGTATCGCCTTGGCCCGGTCGGTGATGGCCTGGGCGGCGTCGTCGTCGATGTAGTGCGTGCGGACCGTGATGGAGGACTGTCCGGCCGGGATGGTGATCCCGTCGGAGGCGACGACCAGGGTTCCGCGGTCCAGGCCGGGGCGGAGCAGGTTCGGGGCGGCGCCGCCGTCGACGGCCTTGTCCCCCAGCGCCATGCGGGCCTGCGACTCGGTGCCCAGCGCGAGGGAGGCGCGGGTGTGCGCCCCTTCGCGGACCAGCTTGGGCAGGTTCTCGTTGGTGGGGTCCTGGGTGCCCTGCCACATCAGGACGTTGACCGCGCGGCCCTGGTTGTGGATTTTGCGGACGGCCATGAAGTACCGGGAGTTGGCCTTGGAGCCGCCGTAGGGGCGCTTGTCGTCGTCCTTGGCCGGGCACATGAACGCCACCTGCGCCTCGTCGACCAGCACGATCAGCGGCGGGAACTGCGTTCCGGGCGGAGCCTGGATGCGGCGGTTCATCTCGTCGACCGCGCCCTCAACCATCTCGGTCACCTGGATCACGTGCTCATCCGTCGGTCCCTGGATCAGCGTGGTGGCGAGCCCGTCGAACATGGCCCAGTCGCCGACGCCCTTGAGGTCACCCATGAGGAACTGCACCGACTTGTCCAGTGACAGCCACAACGCGAGGGAGCGCAGGGCGACGGTCTTGCCCTGGTTGGACAACCCAGTGATGAGCAGGTGGCGCTGATACAGGCTCAGCGCCGCCGCGTCGCCGCGCAGGTCCTGCCCCCAGGGGGCGCGGCCCTTGGTGTAGTCGGCGGTCATCGTCTCGTCGGTGACCAGCGGGGACGGGCCGATCGGCTCATCCAGCGCCCCGGAGTCGGCGACCCACAGACGGACGGTGCGGGCGGCCTGGGGGATGGTGATGAACACCTCGTGCTCGTGCCGGGTCAGGTTCTCTGCCAGCTTGCGGCGCCGGTTCTGCACCTCGATGGTGGAGACGCCGGAGGGGAGCGTGACGTCGACTTCGACGCCGCATCCGGCGATCCGGATCGGGCCCAGCATCGAGGCGCCGGCGTCGCCCATCTCCGTGATCGCCTTGCGCAGCGCGGGCACCCCCAGGTCGCGCAGGGCCTTGACGACGATGGACGGGGTGATCGGCTCACCCTCGCCACCCCGGACGTTGTCCGGCAGGGCCCAGGCGGGTGCTGCCTGCTGCTTGCTGCCGACCGTCCACAGCGCGAGCAGGGCCAGCAACGGGCCGACCGTCAGGGCCGGACCCCAGACGACCTGCACGATCCGGATCAGTACGCCGATGAACTCGATGGTGGCCGCAAGGGGGGTGATGACGTCGCCAAAGTGGTGGTTGTTGATGGCCATCACGACCCCGAGCGCGACCAGCACTCCGACGCTCATACCGACGCCGACCCCGACGCCCTTGGCCACGTCCACAGGCGAGTGGAGCAGGTCCATGCGGCGGCGGTGCCTCGCGTCGCGGAAGCGCTGAAGGCGCTCCTCCCACTCCTCCGCCACCTCGTAGTTCCCGGCAGCCTCAGCAGCGCGCAGCATGCGTTCGTAGCGGGAACCGGTGCGGCCGTCCCAGGTCCGGCGGGCCACGATCCGGCCCCCGTTGACCGTGTAGAGGCCATGCCGGGCGAGGGCGCGGGCGGTCGTCTTGGTGGTGTCGTGCGTGACGACGGTGCGTATGGCGCGGCCGGAGCGCACCCACAGCGGCACGGGCTTGGCGGGTGCCGGGTCGGGGACCACGGTCAGCGTGGTCACGGTCGCCGGTTCGGAGGGCGGTTCGGTGTTCTTGTGCAGGTGAACGACGTTCTCGGACATGCTGAACTTGCTCCTGACTGCCCTGATCGGGGCGGGAGTTGAGGAAGGCGCCGGGGTGGCCGGGTCCGTGGCAGGGGCGGCCACCCCGGCGGGCTGAGTGGGACCGGGGCGCTAGCGGCGGGGCGTGTGGGTGTCCCGGTGCTGCTTGGCCAGCGACTCAGCGCGCGACCGGCTGTCCACGGGCGGGCTGAAGCCTCCGCAGGAGCAGCGGAAGGTGTACGTGTAGCGGCCGAAGCGGCCTTCCTGCCTCACGGTGGTGCGGTGGTTCCAGCTCATCGGGTTCCTCCGGGAATCGGTGGCGCATCGGGGCGGGACAGGCCGTGCCGGGCGCGGTTCTCCGCGCGGCTGAGCTGGGACGGCTCCACGCGAGGGCCGTCGACCCAGCAGAACGGGCGGAGGCCGTCGGCGGCCTTGAAGACGCGGATCGCGGCACCCTGCGAGGCGTCCGGCAGGGCGTAGACGCGGCCCCTGTCGAGGGAGGCCAGCAGCCGGGCGCCGTGGTGCTCGCACCCGTCGGCCCCCGCGCCGGCCGCGTCCAGCACGCTCACCACGACCGGGCCGACGCAGGCCGTGGGGTCCTCCGGGTGGGCGGCGGGGCAACGGCGGCCCCCGCTCACCACCACTTCGACTCCTTCTTGGGCACGATCTGGTCCGGAGGACAGCCGTTGTGCATGTGGTCCAGGCACGGCTTGCAGTCCTCGCGGGGCTTGAGCCTGCGGTGGATGCTCCGGTCGTAGGCGTGCTGCCAGCACTGCGGGCACCCACCCGGAGGTGTCTCGCGTGCGGCCATGCTCACCACCGCCCCGAGGACTTCTTGGCGGCCTTGTCGGTGGCGGCCTCGGTCACGATCCGCTGACGCTCCATCTGCAGCGCGGTCAGTTCGGCCGTCAGCCGCGTGTTCACGGCGTTCCACACGTTTTCCAGGGCGCGTTCGGCACGGTCACCGCTCCTGCCGCGGGCAACACGGTAGGAGCCTCCGATCATGGCGCGGGCGACCTGGCGCCGCTCCTGACCGGTCAGCGGCCACATCTCCTCGTTCTGCACCGCTTCGATCTTGCGCTGTGTCCGCTGGATCTCTTTGTCCAGGCGACGGGTGTTGGGCTTGCCCATGGTCAACCTCTCTTCAGGCACAGGGTGTTGGGCTGTTGTGTTCGGGGCCCGCTAGGTCATGCACCAGCCGGAGTCACAGCCGGATTCCCATTCGTCGAACGGCAGCGTGTCCACGCCATCCGGGATCGCCTTGCGTAGCGGCCGGTTGAACCGGGTCAGGTACACGTGGTCTTTGCCGAGTTCGTCGCGGCGGCGGTTGAGGAGTTCTTCGAGCTGGCACGCCTTCTCGAACAGCTCGGGTTCGCTGCGGCGCATGTCGTGCCAGGTCTCCGGCCGGTGGAACGGGCAGAACCAGCACGACGACTTCGGCGGGACCGGCAACCCTGCGGATCGGATGATGCGGGCGCAGTCGATGCGGCGGATCCCGCGTTCCAGCAGCGGGTATTCGATGACCTCGTGCGGCTCGCAGCGTCGCTTGTTCGCCCGCCCGATTTCGTCGAGGCTGATGCCGATACCGACCGTGGCCGGCGCATCCTTGGTGGCCCCGCGGCGTTTGAGTTCGTCGCCGACGACCTTGATTTTGAACTGGGCCGTGCACGAGCGGGTGCCGGGTGCCCCGTTCGACATCCGTACCGGGATCTTCAGCGACCGCGAGCCTTCCCGGGTGAGGTCCTGATACAGCGTGCGGACCTCACCCGAGCGTTTCATCACGCGATCCAAAACGACTAGCTCAAGGCCGTTCGCTTCGGCGTAGGGGAGGGCGTACCGGTGCAGGTAGGCGAGCGTTCCGGGGTGTTCGGAGTCGTCGCCCACGTTGGCCATCAGGAATGTGCGGTAGTCCAGCTCACCCGTGGCCGCGAGGACCATCGCGGCCATCGACTGCACGCCCCCGCCGAAGCTGAACGACTTCACCGCACTCGCGGTCGGCGTGCTCATTTGGCCGCCCCAACCGTCTGGGCCCGCTCGGCGAGCAGCGCGTCACGCAGCATCCGGGCGTTGGCCGGCGAGGTGTGGATCGCGCGGCGGATGCCCTCAGCGGTGATCTGCGCATCCGGCCAACCGACCGTCGCGGTGCGCGCCTCGGCGAGCAACTGAGCAGGGGTCCGCTTGGGGCGACCCGATCGGGCCGCCTGGGGAACCCGACCGGTCGCCCGACGCGACCTGGTCGACTCGGCAGCCGATGTGCGCCGCTCGATCGGCGTGACCGGGGTCGCTGCGATCGACGGGGCGATCGAGGCAACGGGCTTGAGCGCCAGGGCCGACTTGGTGAAGTCGACCGGCACCGGATCGGGCACCCGCACGACCGTCGCGGTGATCGGCGCGGGGGTCGATTCCGGCAGGTCAGCCGTAGACCGATTCCTCTCGGTCTTGGTGGATTCCTCCTCATTCGTGTCTACGGTCGGAATCGGGTCCGTGGCCGGGGCGGGGCGGTGGTGCAGCACCTTCGCGACCAGATCGGAACCGAAGTAGATCGACCCGACCGGAAGCGAGGTCGCCAGCAGCACCAGGGCCCAGTTGGCGGGGTCCCAGTCGGCGAGCCGTCCCCAGTCGACCGTGGCCCCGTGCAGGGCGGGGACCAGACCGTGCACGTAGTTGAGGACCAGCGAGGCGCCCGTGTAGGTGCCCAGCACCCGCAGCGCGAACGTGCGGTCACGGCCGACCAGGACCAGGGTGGCCACCAGCGCCAGGGCCATCAGACCGTCGACCACGAACGGATAGAGGGTGGCGGCGGTGTGGTCCGCGCCGATCGCGTTGGCGATGTCCCGCAGCGCGTTCCACGAGACCCGGAACGCCATGCCGACCACGCCGACCAGCGCGGTCACCAGCAGGATGCGGCCCGTGCGGTTCACCGGAACCACCCCCGCTTCTTCGGCGCCGGCGTGCTCGCTTCGGCCTCGTACCGCTCCCACTCACGGGCGTCGCTCTCGCGGCCGTCGAGACGGGCCAGATGCGCGGCCTGCTGATGCGGCGTCATCGCCCGCCACTGCGCATTGGCCGCCGGGCGGACCGGCGTGGACGGGGCAGCGCTGCCCGTACTGCTCTGCGCCTGCCGGGCCGCGTACTGCTGCTCCGGCGTCTGCAGGTCCTTGAAACGGCGCCCCATCACGCCACCTCCCCAGCACCGGAGCGGTTGGCCAGCGCGCGCCGCTCGGCCAGCACCCGGCGGCGGGCCCGGCGGATGCGGCGGGCGTCCAGCTCGCTCGGCGTGCGGTCCAGGGTGATGATCTGCGCGTCGAGCAGGTCGACAGCCGCGAGGATCAGCGGCATCTCCTGCTCGATCGCGTCCAGTTCCGCGGCCGTCGGCTCCATGAAGTCGGCGAACGCGGTAACAGCGGTCTGAACAGTAACGATGTGGTCCATTGGGTCGTGGTTCCTCTCAGCAGGGGAACGGCCCGAACAGCGGCTCCCGGGTGGCACCCCGGGAG
>NZ_JBFBBE010000105.1:29577-32763 GCF_040682555.1 Streptomyces sp. NPDC051172 | reverse complement strand
CCAGCGGTCCCGTTCGTCATTCACCGCAGGGCCAGCACGCCCACCCGCGCCTGGACAGCGCCCCAGCCAGCCTTAACTTCCCGGCCTTGGGTCAAGCCCTCGCCGAGTCCGACCATTTGCCTGACCTCAAGACACAGGTCATCGGCGAGTTGTGGCTCCGAGATCTCGAGCTCACCGCCTGGCGCGTTCTGCATGCGGACCGCAGATGGGACGATTCGGTCGGACGGCAAGCCTTCCTCGACGCCTGGACGGACGCCTGACCGTCTGCTGCCCCAGACTGCGCGAGCAGAGGCGCAGGCATGCCGCACCCGAACCGGACGGCGCTCGAATCGACTGAGGTCGGGAAGTTCGGGTCGAGGTCGCACCCGCCTCCGCCTCAACAGATCAGGGGCCACGCAGCAAAAGCTGCGCGGCCCCTGATCCTGTGCATGCCCGGCACGAGTGCAGCCGCTTCGCCCGGTGGGCGGCAAGGCCCGAACGGGCGGCGCTCCGCGGACGCAGTGTGCGCGATCTCTCGGGCAGATCTGCGAGGTCAGGACAGGTTGATGTTCTCGGCCTGCGGACCCTTCTGGCCCTGGGTGACGTCGAACGTCACGGCCTGGCCCTCCTGGAGTTCACGAAAGCCCGTGGAGTTGATCGCGGAGTAGTGCGCGAAGACATCCGGGCCGCCGCCGTCCTGGGCGATGAAGCCGAAGCCCTTCTCCGCGTTGAACCACTTCACAGTTCCCGTTGCCATGTCGTCTGCCTTCCAGTCGATGAACGCCTCCCGCTCCATGCGGAAGGCGGAGGTGATCGCCCTGGTTCCTGCGGCACAGCACAGCAAAACGCCCACACCAGAGGGCGTGGGCAAGAGGGAATTCCGAACCACGACAGCTGACGCAGAACGTTACACGCCCGCACGCCGTGTCACCATAGGAAACGATCACACCGCACGGCAGACCATGCGTGTTGTGCCCGCCGACGCGGACGGGCACGCTCATCTCATGCTGCTGCGGTCGGTTTCGCTGATTCGGTGGCGCGGCGGTATTCGGCGTTGATGCGCTGGGCTTCCTCGAGCTGGTCCTCGAGGATGATGATGCGGCAGGCGGCCTCGATGGGGGTGCCGTGGTCGACGAGTTCCCGGGCACGGGCGGCGATGCGCAGCTGGTAACGGGAGTAGCGGCGATGGCCGCCTGCGGAGCGCAGTGGGGTGATGAGGCGGGCTTCGCCGATGGCGCGGAGGAAGCCCTGTGTGGTGCCGAGCATCTCGGCGGCCCGGCCCATGGTGTAGGCGGGGTAGTCGTCGTCATCGAGACGGCCGAACGTGTCGTCTGCTGTCATTGCACCTCTCTGTGGAACGCGTGGAGGGGCCCTGGCACCCTACTGGCACCAGGGCCCCGAAGGAACTACTACACCATCTGCCGGCCCTGATACTGCACCGGCCCTCTGTTTCCGCAGACCCGACCCAGATGCTGTCGGGGGCGCGGGGATCGCGGTTGCTCGACCGGAGACCACCTCACTATCGATGTCCTGCGGTACCCGGGTCCACGACTTCCACCCGGGCGATCCTGATGGCGCTCGGCTCCTCCGTTCTTCCCTCTTGATCAACTACTCACCAACGGGAACTGCGAACTGCTGGTGGCCTCGAACAGCGCCACACTTCGGCAGCCAGCCCCGTCGCCCGTCCTGCGTCTGCTCTGGCTTGGAACCCCACTGCCGAACCTCCCGGTGCGCGCCCGCAGCCGACGCCTTCACCGAGGTACTGCCACTGACTTCACTGCTGGGTACGGCGAACTTCACTTACTGGCACTGCCACTGCGGTGCTGCTCATGGCGGCCCCTGATCACTGCGGGCCACCCGGTCCGGTCGTCAGTCCCGTCGCCGTCCTGCGACCACTCTGGCTTCGGAACTCCACCACCGCACCGTCATGCCAACTGCAACTGCGTAATACTGCCCGGCAGTTCATGTCTGCCGGGCCTTGCTCGATCTCGGCTACGAGAGAAACCATAACTACACCGCCGCCGAATGTCTACTCTGGCTGGGATAGATTTCCGCGCCCTCGAAGATGAGGTAGTCCGCCTCGACCGGTCTGCCTCGACCGGCCCGCAGATGGTTCAAGCAGCTCCGAGGCTCGGTCCGGCGCACTCAGTGGCCCCCGCCGCACAGCACGGCCGGCTGAGCGTGACGTCGCCGACCGGGGCTGATGTTTCCAGCCGTGACGCCCCGCAGGTCGGCCATTGACGAGTGCGGCACGAGGCCCTGCGCCGCCATCGACAATCCCGGGTTGGCGAACCCGCACGGCCCCTGGTGCCGTCATGCGTCGGCTGTGGTCCTCCCCCCTTCAGGCAAGCACTGGGGCTCTGCGGGGTTGGCAGGTGGAGGGTGGGGCACAGGGGTCGGGTAGCCAGGGCAGGAGGCATGGACGCTTCAGAGATCAGGGTGACCCTGATGATCACGATGATTGCCGGCGCCGCAGCCGACCGTGGCTCCTGACGCGGCGGACACGGTGGTCCTGGTCGTCTCCGAGCTCGTCACCGATGCCCTGCGCCACGGTGGGGGCCGCTGGGCACTGGAACCGACTGCGTACCCCGACACCATCGAGGTCGCCGTTCACGACCCCAGCCGGCATGTGCCGCGCATGCGCACCCCTGACCTGAACGGCGGTACCGGGGCTTCGGCTGGCCCATGGTCACCAGCCTCGCCCACACCACGGCGGTCACCAGCCGGGCCTCCGGCGGCAAGACCGTGAGCGCCTTACTTGCCCGGTAGCGTCACCGCTCAAGCAGCCGGATGGCCGACGAACACGGTCCGCCTCATACCGCAGCCCGACGAGTTGCTGGTGACGTTCCGCCCTGGTGGAGTCCGGCCAGAGCAACCAGATCTCCCTGACCGCGGCCACCGGTGACGCTGCCGTCACCGGTCGGCCGACTGCCGAAGCGGTGTGGAGGCAGAGGGTGTCGGATGTGCTGGGGGATTCCGCCCACTTGGGCGAGTTCGCCCGCCGTCTTCGACGCCCCCGTGAAGGAGGACGGGCCGCCCACGCGTCTGCACTGCCATGTCGCCCGGAACCTGCAGGGCAACGGTGACGGGAACCCGCCGCACGCGGTGTGGGCCCGACCGGCGGGCCCGTGGGGGCCACACGGGGGGTCAGGTGTCGGCGGGTGTGTGTTTTACCGATCAGACCGGGATGGGGGTGGCGAGCATCGC
>NZ_JBFBBE010000105.1:0-29567 GCF_040682555.1 Streptomyces sp. NPDC051172 | reverse complement strand
TGCACGCCGCCGGGCCCGCCCCCCGTCCCCACCGCCCTTGCCGCCGCAACCCTCAGGGCCACGGGGGCCGCCACCGCGCCCCCGGGGGTGGGGCCGCCCCCGGGGACCGGCTGGCCCCCACACTGGTGCTCAGGTGTCGGCTCGTGTCTGTTTACCCGATCAGACCGTGACGGGGGTGCCGAGCATCGCGGAAGCGTGCTGCATCGGGCTGAGAATGCCCAGGGGCGCTGCCTTGGGAACGACGCGGCAGGTGAAACCGAGCTGAGCCATGGCCCGCAGGACTTCGGCGGCGCTGAAGTCACGACGGTCCTGGCGCGTGATGACCTGGCCGACCTGCTTGACGGGGTAGTGGCGACGGCCGATGATCACCGATTCTCCGGCGACCGGTTCGGGCTTGATGCCCTTCATCGATTCCAGCACTCCGCCCTTGGTGAGCTCGAAGGGGAAGCGGGCGATGACGCAGCGCATGTGACCTCACAGAGAGAAGAGAAGAACGGTCCGACCGGGGGCCAGGTGTTTCAGCGGGAGAGGGCGAGGATGCCCAGGGCGCTGCCTCGCTCGTCGACCACCGGCAGGACACCCAGCCGACGGGTGCGCATCGCGTGCTCGGCTTCGGCCATCGTGGTCACGGGTGAGGCCAACGAACCGTGGTCGCCGAGGATGTCGCGCAGGCGGACACGGTCCGTGTAGTCGGAGCTGTCGCGGACGGCGGCGAGTTCGGCATGGGTGACCAGGCCGGTGCACTGGCCGTCCTGGTCGCAGATGACCAGCTGGCCCGTGCGTGCGGCGGCCATGACGGCCAGCGCCACCTCGACGCTCATGTCGTCACAGACCTGCGGTCCGGCCGCGTCCATGGCCTCCAGCGCTGTCCCGTGCGCGGGGTCGGCGTCCGCCGTGCGGGACTCTGTCTGAACCAGCGTCAAAGCGTGCCTCCTGCAGAGATGGGCCGGCTTCCTGATCACTAAAGGTCTAGGCCACCGCGCCGAAGCCGGACTGGCGTCCGGGGGTGCGCCTGGTCGCCGAGGCGGGGCGGCGGCGACCTCGGGAGGTGGCGCTGCGCTTGGGGCGTTCGACCACCGGTGCGGTGATGACGACCGGGATGCCGGACGGTGCCTGGGCTCCGGTGATCCGGCTCAGGGCCTCGTCTCCCGAGCGGACCTGGGTGGTCTGCGGCCGGATTCCGGCGTCCGACATCAGACGGACCATGCCACGGCGCTGGTTCGGCGTGACCAGGGTCACGACACTGCCGGACTCGCCGGCGCGGGCGGTACGGCCGCCACGGTGGAGGTAGTCCTTGTGGTCGGTCGGCGGATCGACGTTGACGACCAGGTCAAGGTTGTCGACGTGGATTCCGCGCGCCGCGACGTTGGTCGCCACCAGCACGGTGACGTGCCCCGTCTTGAACTGCGCCAGCGTGCGGGTGCGCTGGGGCTGCGACTTGCCGCCGTGCAGCGCGGCGGCCCGTACCCCGCTGTTGAGCAGGTCCTGGGTCAGCCGGTCGACGGCGTGCTTGGTGTCCAGGAACATGATCACGCGGCCGTCGCGGGCGGCGATCTCGGTCGTGGCGGCGTGCTTGTCGGCGCCGTGGACGTGCAGGACGTGGTGCTCCATCGTCGTGACCGCACCGGCCGACGGGTCGACGGAGTGCACGACGGGGTCGGTCAGGTAGCGGCGTACCAACAGGTCGACGTTGCGGTCCAGGGTGGCGGAGAACAGCATGCGCTGCCCCTCCGGGCACACCTGGTCGAGCAGCGCTGTGACCTGGGGCATGAAGCCCATGTCGGCCATCTGGTCGGCCTCGTCCAGCACGGTGACGTCCACGTGGTTCAGCCGACAGTCGCCGCGGTCGATGAGGTCCTTGAGCCGTCCCGGTGTCGCGACGACGATCTCGCTGCCGGTGCGCAGTGCGCCGGCCTGTCGGCCGATGGACATGCCGCCCACCACCGTGGCCAGCCGCAGCCGCACGGAGCGGGCGTACGGGGTCAGCGCGTCGGTCACCTGCTGTGCCAGCTCACGCGTCGGGACAAGGATCAGCCCCAGCGGCTGACGGGGCTCAGCACGCTGCCCAGCGGTACGCGCGAGCAGGGCAAGGCCGAAGGCCAGGGTCTTGCCGGACCCGGTGCGGCCGCGGCCCAGGACGTCACGGCCCGCAAGGGAGTTCGGCAGCGTCGCGCCCTGAATCGGGAACGGTGCCGTCACACCTTGCCTGCCGAGTTCGGCCAGCAACTGCTCAGGCATGTCGAGATCGGCGAAGCCATCAACGGCGGGCAGCGCGGGGGTGATCGTCCTGGGCAGCGCAAACTCACCTTGCACGGCGGACCGACGGCCGTAACCGCCGGAGCGTACGGGCCCCCCGGTACGACGCGGTGCCCGCGAGCCATGGCCGCTGGCGCCCCTTCCGGCGTCGGCACGGCCGTCACGGGAGCGGGCGGGGCGGTCGTTCGTGTACGTGCGGTTCATGCGGAACCTTCCTCGATGTGGCACATATCAAGGAATTCCCGCCACGATGAATGGCATGGAGAATTACAAGTATGGACCGGTGACAAAAGAAAGCAGATCTGGCCGGCGGAAAAATCTGTGGGCACAGGTGCTGAAATGGGTGACGCGATGGGGACCTTGAGATCCGGGCGCCCGCTGCGATGCAGCGCCTCAGGACGCGCCTGCACCCTGGGGAGGAACCGCTTGTCGTGGTACTGCGGGTTCCTCCGGGTCGTCCCGCGGGTGAAAGCCCCTGCGGGATACGCGTGCAGCTGGGGCCCGCACCCCGAGGGATGCGGGCCCCAGCTACGGATTGCGCGTGAGCGTCAGGCCGGAACGATGTTCTCGGCCGTCGGGCCCTTCTGGCCCTGCGCGATGTCGAAGTTCACCTTCTGGCCCTCGAGCAGCTCACGAAAGCCCTGCGCGGCGATGTTCGAGTAGTGGGCGAACACGTCGGCGCCGCCACCGTCCTGCTCGATGAAGCCGAAGCCCTTTTCCGCGTTGAACCACTTCACGGTACCAGCAGCCATGTCATATCTCCTTCGGGGCAGTCATCGGCGTCCGCACTGCGCGGACGCCGTGTCGCCGCGATGATTACCCCGCCCGGAAATGACCGGAAATACAAAAGTGCTCCCGATCGGCAGAAGCGTGGCGGGGGCACTTGAAGTTTTGGGAACCACAACTGCAACTGGGATCTACAGTAGCACGCCGGAAGGTTCCGTGTGCGTTGGGTAATTCCACTCTGCTCGTCGCGGCAAAAACTCCTGCTGCGTGGTCCGTAAAACTCTGCCCTCTCGGGCACAGATATTGATTCACTCGGAGTGCAACGTCTCATGAAAAGTCGCCAACGACACCAGGGCTCCCAGGGGCGCGACGACGTACGCGGCCATCCGTAAAACGCCGCTTGCCTCCCGTCCTCGCTTGCCTGCCATGGGGGGATCGCTCGTCGGGACGGCGGTCATCGGATCCACCTCACCGTGGCCATCCCGGCACCCGCACCGGACCGGACCATCCCGAGGACCGCGGCGGCTGATCGCTCTCACATCTCCGGCGCTGCCCGGTCGGTGCCGGTGCCGATGAGGATCTGATCGGCCTGCGTAACGTTGCCGGCGCGGACGGCCTCGGCCATCGCGGCGCGCGCAGCCTCGGGCGTCGCGTGCGGTGGGACCACGAGCAGGGAGAAGAGATCCTGCTCGCCACGGGTGATGAGGACGGTGTCGTCGCCGACCGGGAAGGAGTCGATGGGTTTCAGGGCCTGGTGGACGCCGTCCGGCAGGAGCCTGGTCACACCCGGGAGCCGGAGTCGGACATCGCACTCGCCTGCCTGCCTGCCTGCCTGCCTGCCTGTAAGGAAAACAGAGTGACTTCCTTGCTTCACGGTACTCCGCGGCCCACGTCGGCCGGGAAGCTCGCCGGTCACACCCGAGGGCCACGGGGCATGCCGGAGTAGAGTGAAAGATCGGTCCGCTCATCTGTGCCCGAACAACGAGGTCGCCATGCAGCCCACGGAAATACCCCCGGACGGGCACGCCGAGGTACGTATCGTCGCGGCCTCCCCCGAGGTCGCCCGTCGCGTCGCGGAGGTTCTCCGCCAGTGCTTCGCCGCCTCCGAGCAGCGCAGCTATCCGGCGGACAGCCAGGGAGGGACCCGCCTCCAGCTCACCGTGGACACCACCCACCCGGCAGGACCGGCACGGTCCTGGCTGGAGACGAGCCGCTCCTCGGAGGACGACCGCCGACGGAAGTGAGCCGACGTCCAGGAGCGGTCCGTTCGGCCTCTTCGGGGAGTGGCGTGAACTCATCACCGGGCGGCTGGCCTCGCGCAGAGGTGCAGAGATCCGGAGACAGGTTTCGCGCGATGTCCGCTACCACCCCTCATCCCCGCTACGGGCCGTTCCCTTCAGGGTAGACGCGTAGGCGAGTGCAATCGCAAAGTAGGCGCACCCCGAAAGCGTCACAGGAACACGGACCGCATGAGGCGCCGACCGCATCGTGCCCGACAGCCCAGCCGATCTCACGACGAAGCCGCACCGGAGCGCTCCGGTGCGGCTTCGTCGTCTCACGGCTCCGCGCAGAGGTCCCGTCAGGATGGACCCCGGCGGGGCCGCACCGTATCACCCGTCTATCACACAGCCCTCACCAACTGGGCGGCCCCTCACGGACCAGGAGGCCCTGCCTGGGATTTCATGCCCGTGCTGGACTGGCGTAGACGTCCCTGGACGGTCTCTACAACCTGTGCCATGTGGGACCGCGGCCCACTCGCCAGCACCACGTACCACTCATCAAGATCCGGACCAGGTGCGGACCGAATCAACCTGGCACTGGGCGTTTCCACTCTTTGCCGCAGGTCAGGAGCGAGGTCAGACGTGTACCACCAGCAGACGAAGAACCTGCTAGCCACTCTCCTGCGCAGCACCTTTCAGATCGGACGCAAGCGGCGCTGGCGAAAGACTGCGGCGGCATCGGAATCTTGTGGAATCTCCACAAGGCGGCAGTGATAGCGCCGCCGTCCCACCGCCACGTCCGACTCGACCGCCAGCCAGGTCAGCATCGGTCCGGACGCCACCGAACCTGCAAACGCCTCCGCAAGCCCCGGAGCGTGGAAAAGAGCCGCCCGCCCGGGCCTGACGAAGCGTCAGCAAAGTCAGCACTAGGTCAGTAAGAGTCCTGCCACAGCCGCCCACAGACAGCCACACTGTGGAATCGCCAACCGCACCGGCCGGAGCCAGCCGGCTGTCCAGACGCCTCCCGGCAAGCAGGTGGTAGACAGCGAGAATTACCCGACCGGCTTGCGCGCTGCGACCACCAACACTGACGCGTTTCGGCAGGTCAGCGCACCCTTCCCCGCGGCTTCAACGGCACCGGCGGCAGTTCCGGTGCGGGCAGTGGCGCCCCGTCATACCCCTTCACCATCCCGAACCTCGCCCCTTCCATCCAGTCCTGACGTGCCTGCACGATCTCTTCCTGGGAGCGTCCGATCCAGTTCCAGAACAAGTGGAGCAGGCTTGGATGGGCGAGCACGGCAATCTCCCAGTCCCGTACGGCGCTTTTGTGTGTGAGTCGGCACGGTCGAAACGACGTTGCCGAACCGATAGCAGCTGACGGTCACGGCACCAGAGCTGTTACCAGCCCCAGTGAGCGCGGCAGGCTGTTTCAATCACGCCCCCGTACGGCGATTGCCCGTGGGGCCTCGCATCGTCCTGAAGAACGTGGCCATCATCCACCTCGCCCACATCCCCGGGCTCGACTCCCCGCAGGACCAGAAGGCAACTTCTGCCCGATCAGTCCCAGATGGCGGAGTTCAACGCAGCGTAGTCAGCACCAAACCAGCACGGGAGTCAGCACCGCACTGTCAAATCACCCCGAATTACGCGTCCCGGACGGCGCTCACTTCGACCACCTTCGAGCCCCTGAACGGACTGCTGTGAGCTGACATGGTGGGCACAGGCATAGCCAGCCCTCGAACTATGTTGCCCCGCCACATGTGCGCCTGACCTGCATGTTTCTACCGTGTGCGAACACCCACCCGTCCCCACCGCACACGAGGAAGTGGCGTCCATGGCCTCCGCACCCACCGCTCCCCCACCCCCCGCCAGCCTCAAACGCATCGTCACAGCCAGCCTCATCGGCACCACCATCGAGTGGTACGACTTCTTCCTCTACGGTTCCGCCGCCGCGCTCGTCTTCAACAAGCTGTTCTTCCCGGACTCCGACCCCCTGGTCGGCACGCTCCTCTCCTTCCTGACGTACGCCGTCGGATTCGCCGCCCGCCCGCTGGGCGCTCTCGTCTTCGGACACTACGGCGACCGGATCGGACGCAAGAAGCTGCTGGTCCTGAGTCTCCTGCTCATGGGCGGGGCGACGTTCGCGATCGGGTTGCTGCCGACGCACGCAAGCGTCGGAGCCGCGGCACCCGTGCTGCTGACAACTCTGCGTCTGATTCAGGGCTTTGCGCTGGGCGGCGAGTGGGGCGGGGCCGTGTTGCTGGTGTCCGAGCACGGGGATGCCCGGCGGCGCGGTTTCTGGGCCTCCTGGCCGCAGACCGGCGCGCCCGCGGGGCAGTTGCTCGCCACCGGCGTGCTGTCCCTGCTGACGGCCGTGCTGTCGGACGACGCCTTCGGGTCCTGGGGCTGGCGGATCCCGTTCCTGCTCTCCGGTGTGCTGGTGATCGTCGGTTTGTGGATTCGTCTGTCTGTCGATGAATCACCGGTGTTCCAGCAGGCGTTGGCTCAGGCCGAGGCCCGCAAGGCCGACCGCAGTGCGGAGGCGGAGAAGCTGCCGCTGGTGTCCGTGCTGCGCCACCACTGGCGGGACGTGCTGGTCGCGATGGGCGCGCGCATGGCGGAGAACATCAGCTACTACGTCATCACCGCCTTCATCCTCGTCTACGCAACCACCTCGGCCGGCGTCTCCAAGCAGACCGCCCTCAACGCCGTACTGATCGCATCGGCCGTGCACTTCGCGGTCATCCCGGCCTGGGGCGCGCTGTCGGACCGGGTCGGACGGCGTCCGGTGTATCTGCTGGGTGCGGTCGGTGTCGGGCTGTGGATGTTCCCGTTCTTCTCCCTCATCGACACCGGCGGCTTCGGCAATCTGATCCTCGCGGTCACCGTGGGTCTGGTGCTGCACGGCGCGATGTACGCGCCCCAAGCCGCCTTCTTCTCCGAGATGTTCGCGACCCGGATGCGTTACTCGGGCGCCTCGATCGGCGCCCAGTTCGCCTCGGTCGCCGCGGGCGCCCCGGCACCCCTGATCGCCACCGCACTGCTGGAGGACTACGGCAGCTCCACCCCGATCGCCCTGTACGTCATCGCCGCGGCCGTTCTGACGGTCCTCGCGGTGGCGGTCGCCAAGGAGACCCGTCAGCGGGACCTGTCCGACGTCGCACCGTCCGCGGGCGCGCAGCCTGCGACCGCCCCGGCGGCGGACGCCCGCACCGTATGACCCACCGTCAGCCTGCCCCCGTACGCCTCGCGTACGGGGTCATTGCTGTGCGCCTGACGACAACCGGTGCAGCCGCAGGGCGAGTTGGATCTCCAGGGCGCGGTCGGGCTCCTGCCAGTCGTCGCCCAGGAGGCGGGCGACGCGCTCCAGGCGCTGCGCCACCGTGTTGACGTGGACGTGCAGTTCGTCCTTGGTGCGGGCCGGGCTCGTGCCACAGGTGAAGTAGGCGTCGAGGGTGTGCACTAGGTCGGTGCCGCGTCGTTCGTCGTAGGCGACGACCTGCCCGATGGTGCGGTCGACGAAGCCGGCGATGTCCCGGTCCCCGGCGAGGAGCAGACCGAGGAAGCCGAAATCCTCGGCCGCGGCCCCCTCGCCTGAGCGGCCGAGCAGGCGCAGGGCGTCCAGGCAGCGTCGGCCCTCGGCGTAGGCGGCGGCCGCGGTGTCGGGATGGGCGGCGAGGTCCCGTACGGGGGCGGAGGCCCCGACGGTGACCGCCTCGTGGACTGCCGTGCCCAGTTGGCGGGCGGTGCGGCGGGCCATGTCGGTGGCGGTGTCGCCGGGGACCAGCGGCAGCAGCAGGACGGTGCCGCCGTCGCGGGCGGCGGCCAGTCCGTGCCGGGTCGCGGCGAGGTGGGAGGCGGCCGACCACAGGCGGCGGCGGGCGGCCGCCTCCTGGTCGACGTCGGGGGCGGTGCCGTCGAGTCGGGCGGCGAGCACCACGTGAGTGGCGTCGAGGTCGGCGTGCAGCCGGGACGCGCGCTCGCGCAGCAGGCGCGGGTCGCGATCGCGGGCGTCGAGGAGGTCGTCCAACAGCTCGCCGCGGACGCGCTGTTCGGCCTCGGCGGCCGAGCGTCTGGCGAGCAGCAGCAGCGAGGTGACCATCGCAGCCCGTTCCAGGGTGAGTTGGTCGACGGGGTCGAGACCGGGGTGGCCGCGCAGCACGAGCGCGCCGAGAAGTTCGCCTCCGGCGGCCACGGCGGCGATCCAGTCGTCCTCGTGCCGTACGGCGTGCCCTTCGGCCCGGGATGCCTCCAGGGGTGTTGCCGACGCGTCGCCCGCCTCGGTGAACTCGACCGTTCCGTCGAGGACTTGGGAGACGGCAGCGGCCACGTCGTGGACACCGCCGCCGCGCAGCACCAGCTCAGCAAGCCGGTCGTGGACGTCGGAGGCGCGCTCGATGACGGCGCTGCGGTCGCGGATGATCTCGTTGGCGCGCTCCAGGCCGGCCAGGGCCGAGCGGGTCTCGGTGAGGAGGTTGGCGGTGTCGATGGCGGCCGCGGCCAGTGCGGCGAACGAGCCGAGCAGCGCGATCTGTTCCCTTTCGAAGACCCGGGCGCGCCGGTCGGCCGCGAACAGGACACCGATGACGTGGTGGCCCAGCATCAGCGGCACGCCGAGGATGGCGACCAGTCCCTCGTCGCGCACACCGGAATCGATGGCGTGCGTGTGCTGGAAGCGGTCGTCGTTGAAGTAGTCGTCGGTGACGTACGGGCGGGCCGTCTGGGCCACGAGGCCGCCGAGTCCCTCCCCCATGCCGAGGCGCAGCTGCTGGAAGCGGGCGGCGACCGAGCCCTCGGTCACCCGCATGTAGGTGTCGCCGCGCTCCGGGTCGTTCAGGCTGAGGTAGGCGACGTCGGTGCCGAGCAGGGAGCGGGCGCGCTGCACGATCGCCTGCAGTACGGCGTCCAGGTCCCGCAGGCCCGCGAGGTCGTGGGCGGTCTCGAAGAGCGCGGACAGTTCGGCCTCGCGACGGCGGCGCCCCTCCAGTTCCGCGCGCACGCGCAGCGCGAGCAGCTTGGCCTGCTCAAGCGCGGTGATCGCCTCGGCAGGCCGTCCCTCGGCGCGAGCCAGCAGCACCGGCTGCTCGTAGGCGTCGGCGGACGCACCCCTGGCCAGCAGCTCAAGGAACGGCGCCTCGGCGCCGGTGAGGGCCGCAGCTGCGGCTTCGGCGGCGGTGCGCTCGGCAGACTGCACGTGATCGCGGGACATGCCCACAGGATTACTCATTGCGAGGCCGCCCGGTCAGCCCTGTGGATAACTTGCCGATGCACTGGTACCTGCCCGGTCAGTGCGCGGTCCAGCCGCCGTCGAGGACGAGCGAGGTGCCGGTCACGAAGGAGGCCTGCGGGCTGCACAGATAGGCCACGGCCTCGGCGACCTCCTCCGGTTCGATGAGCCGTTTGACGGCGCTGTCCTGCAGCAGCACCTCCGCCAGTACGCGCTCGGGGGGGATGCCGTGCGCCTGCGCCTGGTCGGCGAGCTGCTTCTCGACGAGGGGGGTGCGCACATAGGCAGGGTTCACACAGTTCGAGGTGACGCCGTGGGATGCGCCTTCGAGGGCGGCGGTCTTGGACAGGCCCTCCAGACCGTGTTTGGCGGCAACATAGGCCGACTTGTAGGCCGAGGCGCGCAGTCCGTGGACGGAGGACACGTTGACGATGCGGCCCCATCCCTGGCCGTACATGTGGGGCAGCGCTCCGCGGATGAGGCGGAAGGGTGCCTCCAGCATCACGGTGAGCACCGTATGGAAGACCTCGGGCGGAAACTCCTCGATGGGGCGCACCAGCTGCAGCCCCGCGTTGTTGATCAGCACGTCGGTGCCTGCGGAGGCCAGTTCGGCGGCGTCCAGGTCGGTGAGGTCGAGGACGTGCGGTTCGACCGTGCCCGCGAGTCCCCGGGCCTGCTCGGCCAGCGCCTCCAGTCCCTCGACGTCCCGGTCGACCGCTCTCACCTTGGCCCCGGCGGCCGCGAGGCGCAGCGCACAGGCGCCGCCGATGCCACCGGCGGCGCCGGTGACGAGGGCGGTGCGGCCGCCGAGGTCGAGGGACGAGGCGTGGGGAGCCGGGAGGGCGCTGGGCGGGGTCATGTCTCGACCCTAAGCAGCATCCCCGCCTTCCCACATGTGCTTACCACCCATACTTCACTCGGAACTCATGGGCTCGAACCATGTGGGTTCGTCGGAGAGGGCCTGCTTGATCCGGAAGTGGTGGTAGTCGGTCATCTCAGGCAGCTCGTCCAGCGCGAACCAGCCGACCGCCAGGGACTCGTCGTCGTTCACCCGGGCCTCGCCGTCGATGGCGCGGCAGCGGAAGCACAGGTCCATGAACTGGCAGATGTCGCCGTTGGGGTAGGTGACCTGCCGTCCGGACCGGACCGTGATCAGCCGCTCGACGGCGACCCGGACGCCGGTCTCCTCCTGCACCTCGCGCACGAGGGCGGCGGCGGGTTGCTCACCAGGGTCCGGGATGCCGGAGATCAGCGCCCACCGGTGGTTGTCCGCCCGCTGCCCGAGCAGGACTCTGCCCTGGTCGTCGAAGACGACGGCGCTCACGCCGGGAAGCCAGAGCAGCTGGTGGCCTGCGGAGGCCCGGATCTCACGGATGAAGTCAGGAGTTGGCATGACACCGACCCTACGGGGCCGGTGTCCCGGTCCCGGCGCACTTCATGGGGCGTGTGCCGGGCGTACGGCTACACGTTCCGGGCGCGCCGCCCGCGCAGACCGGCGCCGATCGCCCAGCCGAGTCCGCCCGCCGCGACCAGCACGAGGGCGATCTCCGGCAGGATGCCCACCCGCGTGGCGGGCGTCTGAGAGGAGCGCAGCGGCACCTTCTGCACCAGGTGGGCGTGGACGAACATGCCGGTCTTCTGGGTGATCTTCCCGTCCGGCATGATGACCGCGCTGACGCCGCTGGTGACCGGCACGGTGACGGTCCGGCTGTGTTCGACGGCGCGGACGCGGGACATGGCGAGCTGCTGGTAGGTCATCTCGCTGCGGTCGAAGGTCGCGTTGTTGCTCGGCACGGAGATCAGCTGCGCCCCGTCGGTGACCTCGGAGCGCACGGCCCAGTCGAAGGCGGCCTCGTAGCAGGTGACCAGGCCGACCTTGGCGTGGTCCATGCTGAACACGCCCGGCTTGGTGCCGCGGCTGAAGTCCTGGCGGACCATCGAGGTCCAGTTGCTGTTGATCGCGCCGATGAGGGAGCGCAGCGGCAGGTACTCGCCGAACGGCTGGATCTGCCGCTTGTCATAGGTGTCGGTGGGGCCCTTCTCGGGGTCCCACAGGATCTGCTCGTTCCACAGCTTGCCGTCCCGCGCGACGACGCCTCCGACCGAGATGGGCACACCGATCGCCTTGGCCGCGCTGTCGATGACGGCGTACGCGTCGGCGTTGGCGAAGGGGTCGACGTCCGAGGAGTTCTCCGGCCAGAGCACGAAGTCGGGCTTGGGCGTCTTGCCGGCCTTGACCTCGGCGGCCAGGCGCATCGTCTCGCGCGCGTGGTTGTCGAGCACGGCGCGCCGCTGGGCGTTGAACTCCAGTCCGGAGCGCGGCACATTGCCCTGGATGAGGGCGACGGTCGCATAGCCGTCCTCGGCCTTGTCGCTGACCAGCGAGCGGGCGGCGACCGCGGTGACCACCGGGACGGCCACGCTCAGCAGGGCGACGGCCGCGGCCGACCGCTGGACGGCCCGGGTGCGCCGCACATCCAGGGCCAGGCGCACGACCTCGTAGAGGCCGAAGCCGCACAGGACGACCGCGAAGCCGAGGACCGGGGTGCCGCCGAGCGCTGCCAGCGGCAGGAAGACGCCGTCGGCCTGACCGAATGCGATCTTGCCCCAGGGGAAGCCGTTGAACGGTACGCGCGCGCGTGCCGCCTCGCCGGCTATCCATACCGCTGCCGCCCACACCGGCCACGCGGGCAGCTTCGACACCACGGCGACACCCGCGCCGACCAGCGCGACGAAGACCGCTTCGATCGCCACCAGTGCCAGCCAGGGCACGGGGCCGACCTCCACGCCGGTCCACACCAGCAGCGGCAGCAGGAAGCCGAGGCCGAAGAGGTAGCCGAGGCCGAGGCCCGCCTTCCAGGTGCGGCCGCGCAGCACCCAGCCGAAGACGGCGAAGGCCGGAACGGCCAGCCACCACAGGGTGCGGGGCGGGAAACTGACGTAGAGCAGCACTCCGGAGAGCGCCGCGGCGAGGGCCGGAACGAAGCGTACGAGGCGCGCCGCGCGCGATGCGGGCGCGCCCTGCGGCTGCAACTGGTCCGACTCGTCCACGGAGGTTGCGGTGACGGTCACTCCGGGAGTGTACGGCGCGTGACCTTGACACCGACAGCACGGTCCACGGGGCGGCACGGGGCGCGGTCTGCACGGGAGCCGTATCGTTCCTGCGCAACTCGGTCCAAGTCATCCACAAAACGTCCATCAGCGGTTACGGTGTGGCCAGCCACAGTCGCGCGGCCGGTCACGGCCTCGGCGGCCTGGGTCGTTCGAGGTCGGGGGGCTTCGGTCCGGTTCGGGGGGCGGGGTGGGTTCCACAAGGATGACGTCTGCAGCCGGTCCGGGGGCGGTCGGCGAGAGACGAAACGTTTCCGACGCGGTGGGTGTGGTGGTGCTCGGGGCGTGCGCCACCTGGTCCCTGGTCACGGCGACCGTGCATGACGGCCGTCCGGAGGGTGTGCTGCTCGCGGTGCTGGCCGTGGCGGCCGGATATGCCGCGGGGCGGATCTGCGGGGCGTTGCTGCCGGTGGCCGCGCCGTGTGCCGAGGCGCTGGCCGGGCTGGGCCTGGCGGTGGCCGTGCCGCACCTCGCCCCGGGGCCGCAGATCGTGGAACCGCTCGGACACGCCGGTGCCACGGCCGCGCTGCTGACCCTGTGCGTGGGCGCTGCGTGCTGCGCGGCCTGGGCCGCCGACTCGCCGGCCGGGCGGTTCGCCATGGGCGCGCTGGCGGTCGGCATCACCGTGACCGCGGCCTTCCTGGGGTCGATCAGCGGTTTCGTCGTCTGTTCCGCCGTGTTGCTGTGCTCGTTGGCTGCCGGCCGCATGCACAGCCGTGGGGCGGGCATCGCCGGACTCGCCCTGGCCGCGGCCCTGGTCACCGGTCTTACCTGGGCCGTCGCGGGAAATTCGCTGCCCGAGGGACTGACCACGTCCTTGGACGGCCCGCTCACCCAGCACCGGGTCCAGCTGTGGCAGGACGCCCTGCACATGGCGCACCGCAACGCAGCACTGGGCGTGGGCCCGGAGCGTTTCGGTGAACTGAGTACGACGGCGACCCGGACCCTGTTCTCGGACGGCAAGCCGCACTCGGCGCTGCTGCAGCAGGCCTCGGAGCAGGGCGTCGTCGGAGTGGTCCTGCTGGGAGCGTCCTTCTGCTGGGTGCTGCATGGGCTGTGGTGCTCTCCGCGGCCCACGCCGGTGGTGCTCACTGCGGGGGCGGCCCTGACGGGACTCGCGGCGATAGCCGCGGTGGGCAACGCGCTCAGCTTCACCGCCGTGTCGGTCGGCGCGGGCCTTCTTGCAGGCCTGGCCACGGCCCGGCCGCTCGCCGACGAGCCGCCTCAGCGGGAGGTGGCCGTACGACCGCGCCGTGACCGGCTCACACCGTGACGGGGCTGCTCAGTGCAGGGCGCCGGTCGTTCCCGGACGCAGCCGGTCCTTGATGACCCGCACCGCGGCCTCGGCGTTGTCCACGGTGACCGTGAACGTGTGCCCGTCCCACAGGCGCAGCACGACGCCCTCGCCGCGCCGCACGACGACCGCGGTGCCCTTTTCGGGACGCCAGCGGTAGCCCCAGCCGCCCCAGTGGCGCGGGTTGACGTGCTCCTCGAATTCGGCGCCGGCGACATGGGAGAGCGGAATGCGGCGGCGCGGCACCCCGATGTGGCCGCAGCGCACCTCAAGGCACTCCGAGTCGAGCTTCAGATCGACGTGCAGGAACGCGAGCGTGCCGAAGAGGACCAGCAGTCCGGCGGCGATGCAGCCGACGACGGCCATGACGAGCGGGGCGATGCCCGACGTCCAGGCGGAGTCGACGGCCAGCTCGATGCCTAGCGCCATGACGGCCGCACCGGCCAGCGCCGGCAGCCACTGGACCCGCTTGGTGGCGTGTCCGGTCCAGACGTCGGGGTGCTTGGCCTTCTCGCCGTGGGGATGGTCCCTCATGGCTACGAGGTTACTCAGGTTTCGCTGCGCGGGCACCGAGTCGCCGAGTGTGACCATGCCGACGTGGCCGATCGCGGACCGCGGGCGTCCGTTCGCGGCTTTCGGTCACCGTGCGGGGCTGACCGCCTGCAGGAGCCGGCCTTCCTCGTAGGCCAGGGCGGGCGCGAGGAGGGCGCCCTCGCGTCCGCTCAGCAGCACCGTCAGCGTTCCGGTGGTCGGCGCTTCGGGGGCCGGCTGCTCGCCGAGGCGGCGCAGCGCCTGGGCCGCGACGGCGCCCGCGGAGCCGTGCAGGACGAGCGGCGGGAAGCCGGGCTGCTGGACGGCGGCGCGGATGCGCTCGGCGACGAGTTCGTAATGGGTGCAGCCCAGAACGACGGTCGTTACATCGCCGGGGGTCAGTGCGGCGGCCGCGCCGACGGCGGCGTCGATGGCCGCCTCGTCGGCGTGTTCCACGGCCTCGGCGAGCCCGTGGCAGGGCACCTCGGTGACCGTCACACCGTCGGCGAACTCCGCGATGAGGTTGCGCTGGTAGGGGCTGCCGGTGGTGGCGGGCGTCGCCCAGATCGCCAGGGGGCCGCCGCCCGCCGCGGCCGGCTTGATCGCCGGGACGGTGCCGATGACCGGCAGCTCGGGTTCGAGGCGGGCGCGCAGGGCGGACAGGGCGTGCACGGACGCCGTGTTGCAGCCGACGATCAGTGCGTCGGGCCGGTGCGCGGCGGCCGCCTCGGCCACGGCCAGGGCGCGCGCGGTCAGGTCCTCGGGGGTCCTGGGTCCCCAGGGCATGCCGTCGGGGTCCAGGGACAGTACGAGATCTGCGTCGGGCCGCAGACGCCGTACCGCGGCGGTGGCCGCCAGCAGACCGATTCCGGAGTCCATGAGCGCGATCTTCACCCGGCCACGATAGACGATGGACCCTTACGGGCAGGTCGGGTGGGGCAGACTGCGCGGGTGAGCGCCATCGTGTGGATCGCCGCCGTATCACTGGCCGCCTGGCTGTGGCTGCTGCTGTGTCAGGGCTTCTTCTGGCGCACGGACGTCAGGCTGCCGTCCCGTCGGGAGCCCGACGAATGGCCGTCGGTGTGCATCGTCGTCCCCGCGCGTGACGAGGCCGCCGTGTTGCCCGCGAGCCTGCCGTCGCTGCTCGCCCAGGAGTATCCGGGCCCGGCGGAGATCTTCCTGGTCGACGACGGCAGCTCGGACGGCACCGGGGAGCTGGCCCGCGAACTGGCGGAGACCCGTGGCGGACTGCCCCTGACCGTCGTCTCCCCCGGTGAACCACCCGCAGGCTGGACGGGCAAATTGTGGGCCGTGCGGCACGGCATCGACCTGGCACGCGCGCGTGGGCCCGAATATCTGCTGCTGACGGACGCGGACATCGCGCACGCGCCGGACAGCCTGCGCGAGCTGGTCGCCGCCGCGCGCGGCGGCGGCTTCGACGTCGTGTCGCAGATGGCCCGGCTGCGGGTGGAGAGCCTGTGGGAGCGGCTCGTGGTGCCGGCCTTCGTCTATTTCTTCGCGCAGCTGTACCCGTTTCGCCGGATCGGTAGAAAGGGGACGCGGACGGCGGCCGCCGCGGGCGGCTGCGTACTGCTGCGCACCGAGGCGGCCGAGCGGGCGCGGATCCCGGACGCGATCCGGCACGCCGTCATCGACGACGTGGCGCTCGCGCGTGCGGTCAAGGGCAGCGGCGGACGCATCTGGCTGGGACTGGCCGAGCGGGTGGACAGCGTTCGGCCCTATCCGCGGCTGCACGACCTCTGGCGGATGGTGTCACGTAGTGCGTACGCGCAGTTGCGGCACAACCCACTGCTGCTGCTCGGGACGGTCGCCGGGCTGGTTCTGGTCTATCTGGTGCCGCCCGCGGCCCTGGTCGCAGGTATGGCTTCCGGGAATGGAGCAGCCGGACTCGTCGGCGGCGCCGCGTGGCTGGTGATGACGGGGACGTACCTCCCGATGCTCCGCTATTACCGCCAGCCGCTCTGGCCGGCTCCGCTGCTGCCGTTCACCGCGTTCCTCTATCTCCTCATGACGGTCGACTCCGCGGTGCAGCACTACAGGGGACGCGGCGCGGCCTGGAAGGGCCGCACCTACGCGCGCCCGGACGCCGTCGCGGACGAGCACCCTCTCTAGGGCGCTCATTTCCTGCCGGGAGTCCAGTTCATGCCCCACCCGTAGGCGTGGTCGACGGTCCGCTGGGGGCTCACCCCGCGCTCCGGCACCAGATAGCGCGCCTCGCGCTGGACGACGAGGTCGCTGCCCGTGTTGGTGATCAGCGCGAGGGCGCACACCGTCGAGGGGACCGTGCACTCGTCGAGCGAGAAGTCGATCGCGGCGCCGTGCTGCGGCTGAAGGGTGACCGTGGCGTGCAGGTCGGCGAAGGAACGCGCGCCCTCGTAGATGGTCACGAAGACCAGAATCCGGCTGAAGGACTGTTTGTGGTCCAGGTTGACCGTGAGGTTCTCGCCGCTCGCGAGGGCACCGGTGCGGTCGTCGCCGTCGAGGTGGATGTACGGCGGCCGCTGCAGGGACCCGAAGGCGTTGCCGAGGGCCTGGACGACGCCCTTGCTGCCGTCGGTGAGTTCGTACAGGGCGCACAGGTCGAGGTCGAGGTCCGCATGCATGGCGACGGCACGGCCGCGCTTGCTGCCCCATCCCGAGAACTGCTTGCGCACCTGCCAGTTGAGGTTCACACGCATCGCACCCGAGGTGCCGCCCTGTTTGGCCAGCGAGACCGCGGGGGCCGCCTTGGTGAGCGTCACCTTGCTCAGACGGACCGGCTGCGCCGGGGGCGCGGGTGGCGGGGGTGGCTGCACGGCGGCCGGAGCTGCGACCGGCGGGGGCATGTGGCCGGGCCGTGCGGTGGGCTGGGGCGCGACGGGCGGCGGCGGGGTCAGCTGCGGCGCGACCGGGGGCGCGGGGGTGGTGTCCTGCGGTTCGTCCACGGTGATCCCGAAGTCCGTCGCCAGGCCCTCGAGGCCGCTGCTGTAGCCCTGGCCCACCGCGCGGAACTTCCAAGCGCCCTGGCGGCGATAGAACTCACCGAGTACGAAAGCGGTTTCCACGTTTGCGCCCGTACTGTCGAAGCGGGCCACCACACCGCCCTGGGCGGTATCACGGACCTCGATGTAGAGGTCGGGGACCTGTCCGAACGTGCCGCCGTCGGCGGAGGCTGCGAGGACGATCGTCTCGACGGCGGGCTCCACGCACGCGAGGTCGACCAGGAGGGTGTCGACGATGCGGCCGCCGCCGTCCCGCTTGCCTTCGTGCCGGACCGCCCCGGAGGCGTGCGCGGGCTGGTTGTAGAAGACGAAGTCGCCGTCGGAGCGGACCTTGCCGCCCACGAGCAGAAGGGCGGAGGCGTCCGCGTCCGGGACGCCGGGGCCGGAACGCCAGCCCAATTCCACCCGCAGTGCCGTCGTCGGCACCGGCGTATTCGATCCTTTCGACATTGACATGTCCGCCCCCATCACGTGTCACTGCGCCAGCCCATGGCTCCGGCGGCTCTTCCGGTTCTCCCCGCACAACCTATTCCCCGGGACGGCGAACTCCCACGAGAAGCGCAGGAAGAGCGGTGACCGACCCGCCGGTAACCCGCCTGGAGCTTGGCCTTTACAGGACCTGTACCTCGTTCGACGCCCTTTTTTGCCAAGTTCGCTCGCATTGGGGATCCCGCGTCACTGCGAACACTCAAAACAACCCTCTTATCGGTCTCCCCAACTAGCACATCGAGGGCTTAACTTATGAGCCATGACCTCCCCCCGCTCCACCTTCGGCGGCGGTTACTACTCCGCCTTCCCGGACACCCCGATCTACGACCGACTCGTCGCCGAGCGGGGCACCCCGCAGATCGCTCCGATCCGGGTCCCCGCCGCGTACGACGCGCCGGGCAACTATCTGCCGGCCCTGCCGTCGGCCCTGCCCGCCCTTCCGGCGGGCCCCTCTCAGCCCTCCTACGGCTATCCGCAGGCGCAGCAGCCGGCTCCGCTGCAGCAGGCGCCCGCGGCCTACATCCCTCAGCAGGCCACGGCGCGCGGATATCCCGGCCCGCAGCCGCCGCAGCCACAACGGCCGATGGCGGCCGGCACGGGCTACGAGGCGATGCGCCCCGCGGCCGCCCGGCCCGCCCCGGCGCCGTATCAGGACCCGTACAACAACCAGCAGCAGTACCGCGGCTACTGATCCGTCCTCCCGGGTTGTCACTGCCGCCTGGCAGGATGGTCTGATGGGGAACGCGCTGCTGCAGTCGATTCACGTCCATCCGGTGAAGGCGTTCCGGGGCCTTGCGCCCCGGGAAGCCGTCGTGGAGCCCTGGGGGCTGGCCGGAGACCGTCGCTGGGCGCTGATCGACGACGGGGGAAAGGTCGTCACACAACGTCAGCAGCCGCGTCTTGCGCTGGCCGCCGCCGAGCTCCTGCCCGGTGGCGGCGTTCGTCTGTCCGCGCCGGGCATGGACCCGCTGACCGTGCCGGTGCCCCGTCCGGTCGGCACGGTTCCGGTGGAGATCTTCGGCGACAAGGTCGAGGGCGTCCTCGCCGGGGAAGCGGCCGCGCACGCCTGGTGCAGCGAGTATCTCGGCACCGGTGCGCGCCTCGTGCACATGGATGACCCGGCCACACGCCGGCCGGTCGACCCGGAGTTCGCACGGCCGGGCGAGACCGTGAGCTTCGCCGACGGCTACCCGCTGCTGCTGACCACGGTCGCCTCCCTCGATGCTCTCAACTCCCTGATCACCCAAGGGGCCCATCCCGCCGAGGGGCCGCTGCCGATGAACCGCTTCCGGCCGAACGTGGTGGTGGCCGGCACCGCCGCCTGGGCCGAGGACGACTGGTCCCGCATCGCGGTCGGCGAGGTCACCTTCCGCGTCGCCAAGATCTGCGGGCGCTGCGTGGTGACCACCACCGACCAGGGCAGCGCCGTGCGGGGCAAGGAACCACTGGCCACGCTGGCACGCCACCGCCGGGTCGACGGCAGGCTGGCGTTCGGCCAGAACCTGGTGCCCCTCTCCCCCGGCACGATCCGGGTCGGCGATCCGGTGACGGTCCTCGCATAGCCGACTCCCAGGCAGACCGCTCCAGGACCGCTGCGCGGCGGCCCGCGGAGAAGGATCCGGACAAGGACCGGTGCGTGGGAACCGGGGGCGGAGGCCTGCGCGTTGAGTTTTCGTGAGAAGTTCATGAGAGGCCCCGGGGACAGGTGATTTCGATCTCTCTTTGACCGGGCCCGCGGGTGAACGGCTCCACCGGGGGTTATCACGGAGCGGGAAGGGGGTGCAGGACAGTGCGAGCAATCGGCGGACTCTGGCGCTGGCGGCACAATCCGCTGCGGCGCACGAGCGATCTGATCGAGGCGTGGGTGGCGCTGGTGGCGCTGCTGCTGATCCTGGCCGTCGCGCCCCTGATCGGTTCCCTGGTCGGCGGCATCGCCCAGGACGCCCTGCAGCAGTCCGTCCGCGACCAGCGCACGGCCCGCCACCTGGTGACCGCCACCGTGGTGCGCAAACTGAACCGCTCCCCGCTGGACACCGACCCCGAGACCTCCTCGGCGCGGGACCTGCGCAGCCGCGTCCTCGCCGACTGGACCGCACCGGACGGGTCCCGCCACCACGGCGCGGCCCTGGCGGAGCTCAAGTCCCCGCACCACGGCGACCACTTCAAGATATGGACGGACCGGCAAGGCCAGATGGTGGCCCGCCCGCTGGACTCCACGACAGCGACGACCCACGCGGTGCTCGCCGGGTTCGGTGCCGCCATGCTCACCGCAGGTGCCATCGAGGGCGGCCGGCGGCTGATCGTCTGGCGCATGGTCCGTCGCCGGTACGCCCGTTGGGACCAGGCCTGGGACCGGGCGGGCCCGGACTGGGGCAGGACCGGCACGGGCAGCTGACGGCCTTACGGCTCTGGTCAACCCACCGCCCGCGCGCACGCTACGGTGGACCGGCCGAACGCAATCGGCATCAACCTGCGTACCACGAGGTGGGGGCACAGCAACGCCATGGCACAGGGCACGGTCCAGGTGACGCACACCGGCACATCGCGGTGGCGACGCCGCACGGGTGAGTACGCATCGCTCGCCGCCGCCCTGGAGGCCGCCGCGGACGGTGACGTCCTCACCGTTGCACCCGGCACCTACCGGGAAAACCTCGTCGTCCAGCGGTCGGTGACCCTGCGTGGGCCCGAGGGCTCGCCCGGTTCGGTGCGCATTGCACCGGTGGACGGGGTGCCGCTGACCGTGCGTGCCTCTGCGGTGGTCCAGGACCTGCACGTGGAGGGACAGGACGCTTCGGTGCCCGCCCTGTTGGTCGAGGAGGGCACACCGGAACTGCTGGACGTGCGGATCATCACCCGCTCCGCGGCCGGCATCGAGGTGCGGGCGGGCGCGCGTCCGACCGTGCGGCGGTGCACCGTGGACAACCCGGCCGGCATCGGTATCGCCGTACTCGACGGCGGGGGCGGGGTGTTCGAGGAGTGCGAGGTCGTGGCCGCCGGTCAGTCGGGGGTCGCCGTCCGCGGCGGTGCGCACCCTCGCCTGGAGCGGTGCCGGATCCATCACGCCTCGGGCGCGGGGCTGTCGGCGACCGGGGAGAACTCCGCGCTGGAAGCGGTGGGTTGCGAAGTGTACGAGGTGCGGGGAAGCGGGGTCCAGGTCACCGGCCGGGCCACCGCGCACCTCACGGACTGCGATGTGCACCGCACCACCGCGGACGGTGTCACGCTCGACACGGACGCGGTGCTCACCCTGGCCGACTGTCGCATCCACGACATCCCGGAGAACGCGGTCGATCTGCGCTCGCGCTCGGTGCTCACCCTGACCCGGACGACGGTGCGTCAGTTCGGGCGCAACGGCCTGTCGGTGTGGGACCCGGGCACGCGCGTGGACGCCAACCAGTGCGAGATCTTCGACAGCACCGGCGACTACCCGGCCGTGTGGGTCAGCGACGGCGCCACCGCGGTACTGGAGTCCTGCCGGGTGCACGACGTGCCGGACGCCCTGTTCGTCCTGGACCGCGGCTCGCGCGCGGACGTCGTCGACAGCGACCTGTCCCAGGTCCGCAACACGGCCGTGTCGGTGAGCGACGGCGCGACCGCGCAGCTCGACGACTGCCGCATCCGTGATGCCGCGACGGGCGCCTGGTTCCGCGACCACGGCAGCGGCGGCACCCTGAGCAACTGCACCATCGACGCCACCCAGACCGGCGTGATCGTCACCAAGGGCGCGGACCCGACCATCGAGCGCTGCACCATCGACTCCCCCGCCGAGGCGGGCTTCTACGTGTCGGCGGGCGGCCGCGGCAGCTTCGTGGGCTGCCGGGTGACCGGCAGCGGCGGTTACGGCTTCCATGTGATCGACGGCAGCCGTACGACGCTGCGCAAGTGCCGCACGGAGCGGTGCGCGCGCGGTGGGTACGAGTTCGCGGACGGCGGCGAAACGGCCCCCGGTTCGGGCCCGAGCGTCGAGGACTGCACCAGCGACGAGAGCGCGGGCCTCAGGCCGCCCGCGGCTCGTGAGACCGCCGTACAGCAGGCCGCTCAGTCGCCCGGCCTGCTGGGCGCGATCCCCGGGCAGCGCACCACCGAGCAGGAGCCCCTGCTGGCCGCCGCGCAGCCCGAGCAGCCGGCGCGGACGTCAAAGACCGTGCTGGGTGAACTCGACGCGCTGGTGGGCCTGGAGAGCGTCAAGCGCGAGGTGCGGGCGCTGACCGACATGATCGAGGTGGGCCGGCGCCGACAGCAGGCCGGCCTCAAGGCGGCCTCCGTCAAGCGGCATCTGGTCTTCACCGGCTCCCCCGGCACCGGCAAGACGACCGTGGCCCGGCTCTACGGCGAGATCCTCGCCTCGCTCGGCGTGCTGGAGAAGGGCCATCTCGTCGAGGTGTCGCGGGTCGATCTGGTCGGCGAGCACATCGGCTCGACGGCGATCCGCACCCAGGAGGCCTTCGACAGGGCGCGCGGCGGTGTGCTGTTCATCGACGAGGCGTATGCGCTGTCGCCGGAGGACTCGGGCCGGGACTTCGGCAAGGAGGCCATCGACACGCTGGTGAAGCTGATGGAGGACCACCGGGACGCGGTCGTGGTGATCGTCGCGGGCTACACGGCCGAGATGGAGCGGTTTCTTTCGGTCAACCCCGGTGTGGCGTCCCGTTTCTCACGGACCATCACCTTCAGCGACTACGAGCCCGACGAACTGCTGCGGATCGTCGAGCAGCAGGCCGACGAGCACGAGTACCGGCTGGCGCCGGGCACCGCTCAGGCGCTGCTGAAGTACTTCACGGCACTCCCGAAGGGCCCGGCGTTCGGCAACGGCCGGACCGCACGCCAGACCTTCGAGGCGATGGTGGAACGGCATGCGGGCCGAGTCGCCCAGGTCGACGAGCCGAGCACGGACGACCTGACCCTGCTCTACGCCGAGGATCTGCCCGAGTCCCCCTGAGGCACCGGCTCGGGGCGCGGACCGGGTAGCTCCGAGCGCAGGCGGGCCAGCAGCCGCTCCCGCTCCTCGGCGAAGGCCGGGTCGGCCTGGTAGTCACCATGACCCAGGATCGGGGCGGGCAGCGGGTGCTGTGCGGTGCGACCGTAGGCGAGGGGGTCCTTCAGGGGGGCGCGGTCCACCTCGGGGCCGCAGTCGCCGGACAGCCGGACCGGGCCGCCGATGGGGTCGGTGAGCCGGTACAGGTTGCGCCAGCAGTCGACGTCGTGGTGCAGGGAACTGAGGGCGGCGGGCCCGAAGTGGGCCGGGAACCAGCGGCCGTAGAGGCGCTCGAGCGGGGAGCCGTAGGTCAGCAGGGCGACCCGTCCGCGGACGGACGGCTTCAGCTGCCAGGCCGCGGCGGCCGCGAGCACGCTGCCCTGGGAGTGGCCTGAGAGGACGAGGCGGCCTCCGGTGGCGCGCGTCCAGGTGGCCATCCGCCAGGTCAGGTCGGGCACCGCGCGCTCCGCGTAGCAGGGCGGGGCGAAGGGGTGGGCGGCGCGCGGCCAGAAGGTGCCGACGTCCCACAGGATACCGATGGTGCGGCGTGCGGAGGCGTCCTTGTAGGCGCGCCGGCCCCAGGTGACGAAGAGTACGAAGCCCAGGCCGATCAGCCAGGAGCCCAGCGCCTGAGCGGTCTGTGCGGCGCCGTGCACGAAGGCGAAGGCGTGCTGTGCGGCCTCGCCGGGCGCCTTTTCGGTGATCTTCGCACCGAGGAGGGCTCCGGCGCCCAGCAGCAGGGTCGCGGCGGAGGTGACGGCGACGACGAGGGGGCCGCGGTCGGTGAGCGCGGCCAGCGCGCGGGTGGTGGCGATGCGTCGGGTGCGCGCCGTGTCCTTGGGTTCGCCGGGGTAGTCGAGTTCGACGGCGCCCAGTTCGGTGCGGCGCAGCAGCCAGGCCCGCCGGCCGAGCCCGGCGCAGAAGACGAGCAGGACGAGGAGCAGTACGGGGATCACGGACGCCTGCCAGGTCAGAAGGACCGGCGGGCCGTCGATGGAGGTGCCGGTGCCGTCCAGCCAGTCGGACACCCGCTGGGAGACGCCACCGGACATCACTCCGCCCAGGGCGCAGGCCAGCATCGCGACGGCGGGTCCGCCCTGGCCGCGGAGCACGGTGCGGGCATCGGGGTGGCTGCGGTACAGCAGGTGGGCGACCACCGCGAGGGTGATCACCAGTAAGCCCTGGACCAGGGCGAGGGCGCCGAAGGTGGTGCCGCCGCCGGGCAGCGGGCCGGCCGACTGCCAGCCCGGGCGCTCCCAGCCTGCATAGACCGCACAGAGCAGCAGCAGGAGGAGCGCGGTCAGCGGCAGGCGTCGTACGAGGTGCTCGTCGAGTTCATGGTCGACGCGGTTCTCGGTGCGTCCCCGGCGGCAGACGACCCACACCACGACGGCGACGGTGGCGACGAGCGCGATCTCCAGGAGCCAACCGGCGGTGTCGAGCGCCACGGGGCCGCCGGGCCTGCGGTCGAAGCGTGCCGCGGAGGACACGACCGCCGCAGAAACCGTCAGCAGGCCTGCCGCGGTGTGCGCGGCGCGCAGCCGGGCGACCAGCCGGCGGCCGTACCAGAATCCGGGCCGGCCCAGGGCGGTGCGGCCGGTGTCCTCGTCGGGTTCGGGCCGGCGGTCGATGGGCTGCTGGGACTCGTACGCGCTCCAGGTGCGGTGGGAGAGGTACCACAGCAGGGCGGTGAGCGCGGCGGGCACCAGGGCCGCGACGGCGAGCCGCCGGCCTGGCCTGCTCCACCAGCCGTTCTGCGACACCTCGGGCGACAGGAAGCCCAGCCAGGAGTGCCGCTCGGCGCACGCGCGCGTGCCCGCGCACTGCCAGACCGCCAGGTCCAGGGCGACCTCGCAGGCTGCCGCGACCAGCAGCACCGTCAGCGTCAGGCCCGCCAGCCGTACCAGCAGCCCGTACAGGCGGACCGTCCGCCGGTGGCCGCGCGCGGTGGGCCGCATCCAGTGGGCGAGGTTGACGACCATGAACGGCAGGAGCAGCAGCCACAGGGCCCGCGCGCTGTTGCCGGAGGTGAGATTGCACCAGACGTAGGCCTCCGGCACCGGTCTGCCGCGGTAGTCCTCCGGTCTGCTCTCCGCGTCGACGTCCTCGGCGCGCCGGAAGACGGCCGCCGTGTCGTCGCCGGTGATCCGCACCGTGCGCGGATCATTGAGCATCTCCTGGGGTGTGGTGCCGCCCACGCCGTGGACCAGGAGTTCCAGGGCGATTGCGGATCCCTCGGGTCCCGGGACGGGACCGCTGGTCGGGACACGTTCCTGTGCACGTTCCACTTTCGCACTTCCCCCGTGACGCGCCGTCTTCTTGTGTCCGCGCGGGCACAAGGATCTCCGCTCACGCGGGGGCGTACACCCCTGAACACGGAATCTCCCCGATCCGGGTGATCTGAGGGGAACAGAAGGGGCATTGGTGACATGCGCGCGTCGGGTAGGTGGCGTCATGGGGGCCCACCCGTGCAAGGATGGGACGTCCGCGCACCGGGGCAGGGAGAGAATGTCCTTGTCGGAGCAGGTACGCAGGGCGTGTCGGACGGCTTGAGGCGAAAGGACCGGAGCGTACGTGAGCGAGAATCAGAACCTCCTCGCGGAGCAGCGCCGCGCCCTGATCCTGGACGAGGTCCGGCGCCGGGGCGGGGTCCGTGTGAACGAGCTGACCCGCAAGCTCGGCGTGTCGGACATGACGGTGCGCCGCGATCTGGACGCACTGTCCCGCCAGGGCGTGCTGGAGAAGGTGCACGGCGGCGCGGTGCCGGTCGTGGAGGCGAGCACGCACGAGCCGGGCTTCGAGGCCAAGTCGGGCCTGGAGCTGACGGCCAAGGAGGACATCGCGCGGTCGGCGGCCCAGCTGGTGGCGCCGGGTACCGCGATCGCACTGTCGGGCGGTACGACGACGTATGCGCTGGCCCATCATCTGCTGGACGTCCCGGATCTGACCGTCGTGACGAACTCGGTGCGGGTGGCCGACGTCTTCCATGCGGCGCAGCGCACCTCCGGCCCCCGGCAGGGCGCGGCCACGGTGGTGCTGACCGGCGGGGTGCGCACGCCTTCCGACTCGTTGGTGGGGCCGGTGGCCGACCAGGCGATCGCGGCGCTCCACTTCGACGTGCTGTTCCTCGGTGTGCACGGCATATCGGTAGAGGCCGGCCTGTCGACGCCGAACCTCGCGGAGGCCGAGACCAACCGGCGCCTGGTGCAGTCGGCGCGGCGGGTCGTGGTGGTCGCCGACCACACCAAGTGGGGTGTGGTGGGCCTGAGTTCGTTCGCGGCACTGGAGCAGGTCGACACGCTGGTGACGGACGCGGGCCTGGCGGGCGACGCGCGCGAGGAGATCTCCGAGCATCTGCGCCGGCTGGTCGTGGTGGGCGAGCCGGAGAGCTGACCCGTCCGGGCGCTGCTGACATCTGACGGGTCGCCAGCTATCGTGACGACGCCCCGGTCAACCGCCCTTCTCCGTCAAGGGGGTTCGCGTTCATGGCCCACCGTCTGCGTCCCGTCGGGCTCGACTTCGTCGACACCGCACCCGTGCGTCTGGTCTTCGCGCAGGAGGTCTCAGCGACACCCGAGGCGGTCTTCCACGCCCTCAACGACGACGTGCCGGGATGGGCGGAATGGTTCGCGGCCGTGACGCACGCGCGGTCCCTCGACGACGGCGCCGGGCGCGACATCCGGCTCAAGGGAGGCGGGCGCTTCCGGGAGACGGTCATCGCGGCGAAGGAGGCGAAGGTGTACGCCTACCGGGTCGACGTCACCAACGCACCGGGCGCCCGCGCCCTCGCCGAGGAGTGGCGACTGGTACCGACCGGGACGGGCACACGCGTGCAGTGGACCTTCGCCGCGGACGGAACGGCACCGTTCCGGTTCGCGGTGAATGCGGCACGGGCCGGGCTGGGGCGGGCGTTCCGGGACGCGGTGAGGTCACTGGACCGCCGGCTCGCGCGCGAGGGCTGAGCAGTTCTGGGCTACCTGCGGTTCGGGAGCGCCCCAAAGGGGCGCGGGGAACGGCGCGACCAACCACGACGAAGCCGCAGACAATGGACGGCGCTCCCCGAGGAGCACTCAGCAGGGCCAGACGCCGGTCTCCAGCAACGCATCGATCGCCGCCGAGTACGGCTCGATGTCCAGCCCCTGCTCGGAGAGCCACGCATCCGAGTAGTACTTGTCCAGGTAGCGGTCCCCCGGATCGCACAGCAGCGTCACCACGCTGCCCTGCCGCCCCTCGGCCACCATCTCGGCGACGATCTTCAGCGCGCTCCACAGGCCGGTGCCCGTCGAGCCGCCCGCCTTGCGGCCGATGGCCCGCTCCAGCGCCCGTACGGCGGCGACGCTCGCCGCGTCGGGGACCTTCATCATCCGGTCGATGGCGCCCGGCACGAAGCTCGGCTCCATCCGGGGCCGGCCGATCCCCTCGATGCGTGAGCCGCAGTCACTGGTGACGTCCGGATCGCCGGTGGTCCAGCCCTCGAAGAAACAGGAGTTCTCCGGATCCGCCACACAGATGCGGGTGTCGCGCAGGGTGTAGTGCACGTAGCGCGCGAGGGTCGCCGAGGTGCCGCCGGTACCCGCCGTCGCCACGATCCAAGCGGGCTCCGGGAACCGCTCCAACTCCAGTTGGCGGAAGATGGATTCGGCGATGTTGTTGTTGCCGCGCCAGTCCGTGGCCCGTTCGGCGTAGGTGAACTGGTCCATGTAATGGCCCCCGCTCTCCACCGCGAGGCCTGCCGACTCCTCGTACATTTTGCGCGAGTCGTCCACGAAGTGGCACTGCCCGCCGTGGAATTCGATGAGGCGGCACTTCTCCGCGCTCGTCGTGCGCGGCATGACGGCGATGAAGGGCACGCCGATCAGCTTCGCGAAGTACGCCTCGGAGACGGCCGTCGAGCCGCTGGACGCCTCGATCACCGGTCGGCCCGGCCGGATCCAGCCATTGCACAGTCCGTAGAGGAAGAGCGAGCGGGCGAGCCGGTGCTTGAGGCTGCCGGTCGGGTGGGTCGACTCGTCCTTCAGGTACAGGTCGATCCCCCACTTCTCGGGCAGCGGGAAGCGGAGCAGATGCGTGTCGGCCGAGCGGTTGGCATCGGCCTGGACCTTGCGGACGGCTTCTTTCAGCCAGTCGCGGTAGGCGGCATCGCTGTGGTCGACATCGAGGGTTTTGCCGGTCCGGGTCTGCTGGGAGGTGCTCACGACGGGTGCTCCTTAGGCTGTGCGCCGACGGCGCGTCGCGCGGTCGACGCCCCGATCATAAACACCTTCCGCACGCTTCTCACCTGCATAAACGCACCTTTGAGCACCCCAAAGAACACCCTGGGGGCGAGGGGTGGGCGAAGCTGGGGGCGCATTCGCGCGAGTGCTCCGGGCGCTCGCCCCGAGCGTGTCGTGCGTACTGGTGCTCACCGTCGGGTGCGGGCAGACTGCCACCGAACGGGGGCGCACACTGGATCACGACACGAGCTGGATCACGACCCACGCAGGAGCACGGTCCAGCGCACCGGACAGCCACAAGGGGGCGGGCGGCATGGCGGAGCCGGAGTTCACGGCGACGGGCGTGCGGATCGGCAAACGGCTGCGTTCGCTCACCCGGGCCGGGCAGGTCCGGATCAGCGACGGCAGACTTGCGCTGCTCACCAGTTACGGTACCGAGATCGACAGCGCGCCGGTGCAGGCGGTGCGCGCCTCCAAGCCCTGGTTCGCCCCGGAGGACCGGGCGCTCGCGGACCTCAACGGCAAGCGGTACCTGCTGACGCTGGGCGAGCACGACCCCGCGCCGGGCGAGCCGGGGCCGCCCGCGGCACGCCGCTTCATCGAGGCTGTACGCAAAGCGGCGGGGCGCGGCGGCTGACAGAGCCCACAGGACGGCGGCGGGCCCGCACCCGCGCGGTCGGCGGAGCCGATCGCGAGTTGCGGTCCCGCGCCCCCTGGGTCACGCTGTTCTCACGTCACTCTGGGTTTACCGGCGATAACGCTGCGAACCAGCCCGCCGGGCACGACGGCAGGTGGCCAGGCCCTCAGGCACCTGCTGGATCCGTACTCCGTGTTCTTCCGGACCTCTTAAGTCGGGGAGTCGCAGCCGTGATCAGTCACCCAAGCAGGCACTGCACGGTAGAGCTGCAAGCCCTGCCGTCGCGGATCGGCCAGGTCCGCAGAATCGTCTCTGCGCAGTTGCGCTACTGGCATCTGGACTCCCTCATCGACCGGGCCGCGCTCGGTGTGACGGAGCTGTTGACCAACGTCCACCTGCACGCCCAGCCCGACAAACTGTGCACCGTCGAGATAGAGCTGGTGCTGGACCGGCTCATGGTCTCCGTGCACGACCACGACCCCCGCCTGCCCGAGGTGCGGGATGTCGAAGCCTCCGCCACCACCGGGCGCGGGCTGGCCATGGTGGCCGCGGTGAGCGAGAGCTGGGGGGCGCGCCCGGACGGCGACTCGGGCAAGGTCGTCTGGTTCGCGCTGCCCACCACCCCCGCTCCGGTGGCTGCCCCGGCCCGTCCCCCGCGCCGTACGGCCGACACGCCGGCCCGCCGACTCGTTGAGCTCGAGCACGCGGCCGACAGCCACAGGTCCACGCACGCTCCCGCCCGGTCCGCCGTTCCCGGCTGACCGGGCGGTGATCTTGGGCCGGTCGGCCTCCTTTGGGTCGCTCGCCTCCGGGGGCGCCTCAGCCGGTGTCGAGAGACCGATCGTGCTCAGCGCTTCGCGCCTCCGCGCGTTCGGTCTCTCGACAC
>NZ_JBFBBE010000104.1:28167-32905 GCF_040682555.1 Streptomyces sp. NPDC051172 | reverse complement strand
CCCTGAACGCGTTCCAGATCGCTTTCGAGGGCCGCCTGACTCCGAGCAACAACTGACCATCAACAACCAAGATCAGCCGTTAAGTTGACACACCCGCTCGCGTCTCCGTTGGTGAATGTCATGTCCCAGCAGCCGATGGGGGCTCAGTGACCATGTGCGAACGATGTGCTTTCAGGAACTGGGTGAGGCGCCGGTGACGACGAGCGGTGGGCTTCGACCGGGCCAGTCGATGATGTGGATGGTCAGTTCGTTCTTCCAACTGGACGGCGAACCCGTCGGAGCGTTCGCGTCGCAGGCCGGCCCTGGTCGTCAGCATGTGTTGGGCAGCACGGACCGAGTCGGCGACGACCCGCGTCTGCTGGTCGACTTCAATGAGGGGCAGCCCCTGCTGTCGGCACATGGACAGCCGGTGGGAGAGCGTCATGGGAACACCGTGCTGCTGTGGGAAGCGGAGTACCGCATCCACCGTGCTCGATTCCGCAGGAAACTGCACTTCTCCGTAACGTCCGAAGAACGAACCGTCCTTGACGTCAGGGAGACGTCCCGGCCCGACCGCACTGTCCACACATACGTCACCCGCAGCGATCCCGCGCTCGACCCGGTTACCGTGCTCGGCCTCATCCTGCTGGAGGCACGGCCCGACAAGATGTCGGTTCTCAACGAGCTGGTCGAGAGGTGGCAGACGTAACGGCTTGTGCGGAGTATGCGAGGGTCAGGGACTGGCTCGGACATGGAGGTGAGCTTTTGACCTGCCGGTCCCGGCGGCGGGCAGCGGGATGACACCTGCCGTGGACTCGCCGGAGGTGCTGCGAGCGCCCGTCCCAGCAGGACCGCGCAGCCCGTCAGGTATCCGCGTCTCGAGGTGGCGGCCAGTGCCCGGAACCCGGTGGGCGCGCAGCGTACGCCTTCGCCCGCCGGCGGCCGGACTGGTGGCCGAGCTGCACAGACGGCTGCCCGCAGTGGCTCCTGGATCAGTACCGCTACGCTGGTCAAATGTTCGAAGGTCAGTCGCTCTACGACTACTTTGCCGGCTGCTCTGAACGCGCTGACAAGGTGGGCTTCGCCCTCGTTGACGGCAGGGAGTTCCTCGGCTGGATCCATGAGGTGACGGAGGATCGCATTCTGTTGGCCTGGGCACCCAGTCCGTTCTACGCCCAGGCCAACGCTGGGGAGGCGTGGACCCCCGAGGACGAGTGGGTGGCGTTCACCGCCCTGGTTCTCGAGTCGATCGCCAGCTACGACCCCTCTGTACCGGGGTGGGTGAACTACCTGAGCTGAACGCCCCGGCAACCGCACGGGTGGGAAGGTTCCGACGCCGGGGCAGGCGCGTGGCTTGCTCCTGGCGGCACTGCGCACGCACGGGACTTGAAGTGGTCGCTCAGGGGCCGTGCCGTGCAGGGCAGGGTTCAGCGCGCGGGCGATGCTGACCGGCGCCGGTCCGCATCCGGGGACGTTGAAGTGCGGCCGGTGTGGCTCAGTGCGTGACGTCCATGCGCTGTGTGCCGATGACCGACAGCAGCCGTAGCGCCTCTTCGGAGGGCGAGCCTGGGACCGCGGTGTAGATCACGACCTGCTGGTCGCGGTCGGTGATGTCGAGGACGTCGCAATTGACGGTGACGGGGCCGACCAGCGGGTGCTGGAAGGTCTTGCACAGGGTGAGCTCGGCGGACACGTCGTGGGATTGCCATAGGCGGGTGAACTCCTCGCTTTCGTCGAGGAGTTCGGCTACCACCTCGGCGACCTCTGGATCGTCGGGGTAGCGGGCGCCGGCGGCGCGCAGGCGCTGCGTCGAGATGCGGGCGAAGGCGTCGGCGTCCGACACTCCGTACAGCCGCTGCCCCTGCGTGTGCGGGCCGAGAAAGAGACGGCGCACGAGGTTGCGGTCGCGTCGTGGCAGGGCGGAGAAGGCCTCCATCAGGGCTGCCGCCAGCTCGTTCCAGGCCAGTACCTCGAAGGTCGCGGACGTTACGGTCGCCGCGGCCTGCGGCAGTCGGTGCAGCAGGTCGAAATGCTCTGCCGTACCTGGCGCGAGGGCCCGGCCGACGGGAGCGGCGGTGTGCCGGCCAGGTGATGGAGATGGTCGCGTTCGGCGTCCGTCAGGCGCAGGGCCCGAGCCAGTCCGGCCAGCACCTCGTGCGACGGGTGCGGCGCCCGGACCTGCTCCAGCCGTGTGTAGTACTCGGTCGAAATGTGCGCCGGCTGCGCCACCTTCTCGCGGCGCAGGCCCGGGGCGCGGCGGCGCGGTCCGGCGGGCAGCCCCAGCTCGGCAGGGGTGATCCGCTCGCGTCGGCTGCGCAGGAAGTCGGCCAGTTGTCGTCGGTCCACCTCTCCAGTGTGCGGGGGCGCCGGGCCGCGGATCCAGGAATGCCGGTGCCTGGTTGTGCTTCGCGGACGGGCGCAGGCTTGGTGCCATGGACAACACACCTGTCACCGGCACATCCACCACGCCTGCCGCCCTGGGCCTGCTGGCCGACAAGGTCGCCTTCATCACCGGTGCCGGACGCGGCATCGGAGCCGCCGCGGCTCGGCTCTTCGCCCGCGAGGGCGCTCGAGTGACGTCGCGGTGGTCGACTCCTCCGCATTCACGTTCTTGTCTCCCACGGGCAGCGAGACGGGAGCGAGGTCGCCGCCGACGGAGAAGACCGCGACTCTACCGAGCCTGCGCTGCACGGCAGTCAGGCTCTCGGGTCCGGAGCATCTATCGCGGAGCGAGAATTCTCCGGCCCTGCAGATCTTGCGAGGCCGAGCCGTCCAGGGAGGTGCCCAAGAACGACAGGAGGACCGCCAGGGCACCGCCGCAGACAATGGCCGAATCGGCGAGATTGAACACGGCGAAGTGCTCAACGGAGATGAAGTCGACGACGTGCCCGCGGAAGACCCCGGGCGCCCGGAAGATCCGGTCCGTCAGATTGCCGAGCGCGCCCCCGAGCAGCAAGCCCAGAGCGACAGCCCACGGAAAGCTCTGAAGCCTGCGCGCGACACGCGCGATGACCACGACAACCGCGACCGAGATCACCGTGAACACAGCAGTGAAAGCCTGGCCCGAACTGAAAGCCGCCCCCGAGTTACGGAACACCTGAAGCGTGAGCACGCGGCCCGCTACGGCAACGGGCTCCCGACCTTCCAACCGCGAGACAGCCACTAGCTTGGTGCCGATATCCAAGGCATAGGTCAGAGCGGCCGCCGTCAGCAGAGCGGTCAGAGAGCGCCGAGCCAGTGCGCGCCCATCAACAGCACGCGTTGCTGTCTCGGGCTGGGATTGCGAGGCATTGTCGCTAGTGATGATCTGCTCCATGGATGCCGAGCCGCCCTGGACAGGCCCACATTACAAGAGCCTCTTGTCGGCGACGGGTGGAACGTTCAGCAGGTGCTTGGCTCCAGCTTCCACACCACTGCGGTCAGATCCTGGTGGTCTGCTCTGCCCCCCCATCACCAGCAGCCTTCTACGATCTATGCATGCTGGATCCCGAACGGATCCCGCACCCGCCACCCAACTCCTGCGCAGTGCTGCCCGACGCGAGCCGGGAACAGGGGCCCAGCGAGCCCGTGCGGCGCAGCGCGAGACCGGCGCCAAGTACACCGCCGCCCTCCGCCAGGCCACCATGGCCGGCACTTCGCCGACGGTGTTCTCCCTGCGGGAACTGCTCGCCGAGTGCACAACCTCCCCGAGTGGAGCGGAGATCATCCTGAGGTCCGCGCCGAGTGGGCACCGCGCATGTTCGACTCGGCGCTGCTGGGCGGCCTGGTGTCGTACAACGCGGTCCTGGCTGCTGACCGGTGACCTCGCGGCGATGGGCCTGTGCGCCGAGATGGTGATGGAGTCGCGCCAGGGCTTCCACACTGCGGTGGTGGCGTGCGTCGGCCGTCGCTTCGGAACTCGTGCTCTCCCAGGACGACCGGCTCACCGAGCTGTGCCTCATCCCCGGGTGCGAGCGCCCTCCGGTCGCCGATGGCTTCATTCCGTACGGTGAGTACCGGCATCTCGCTGAGCGCTCCGCGGCGGAACTCGCCAAGAAGGCCTGGGCGGGGGGAACGACCGGCGACAGGAGTTCGGAACCAATGCGGCGGCCGCGCATACGGGGGACCAGGGTGACGCACTGATCGCGGCCGCCGTTGTCCAGGGGACATACTCCACGGTCGCCGTCGAGCTGGTCGAGGGTTGCTACGGAGACCCCGATCTGATCGACGAGATCTACCTCAACGACGCAGAAGCCATGGCCATCGGGCACGTGATCGGCCACGAACACCTTCTCCTGCACGAGCGGGCCAGGTCCGCGGCCGCCCACATCCGCAAGCCGGCCGGCGGCCTCTGCGTGTGCGGGGGCACCCTGTATCTCGCTCCTGAGGCGGATGTGCCCGCCCGGTACTGCTCCGCCCAGTGCGCCTCGTCAGCGGCGACCTCGACGGTGGCCCAAGGTCATCGAATACCCCCTCGCGACCGCGGTCGCCGACGGCCGTGCGGCGGACTGCCGCATCGTGGTGCCCACCCTCACCGACACCGACCTGCCCTGTCCACGGGCCGCGACGACGCCTTCCCTATCGAGACGATGCAGCTGATGCGGTTCAAGGGCGAGCGGTGGCAGCTTTTCGGCAAGCCGGTGGACACCCGCAAGGAGTTCGGCCCGCTGGCGAAGTGAGCCGGCGGGGGCGGTCCCGCTCGAATGCCTTTACCTCGGGAGCGCCCCCGCCCCCGCCCCCGGAGCCCAGGGGGAGGGGACAGGCGGGAGCCAATCGGGGC
>NZ_JBFBBE010000104.1:0-28157 GCF_040682555.1 Streptomyces sp. NPDC051172 | reverse complement strand
ACGCGGTTTTAAACCGTCTCGTTGTCCGGCCCGACGTCGAGTTCCGCGGGGGGGGGGGCACCCGCCCGAGGCCCTCCCCCTCGGCCCCGCCCCCGCCCCCGCCCCGTCAGCCGAGGTGGAGCGGACAGGCGGCAGCCATGCCGGCGGCCCTCGTGCTCAGACGGCGTTCAGCCCTCCGTCCACCACCAGGCTCTGTCCGGTGATGTAGGAGGCCCGCTCGGAGAGCAGGAAGGTGACGGCTTCGGCCACCTCCCGGGCGGTGCCCTGGCGCCCGAGCGGTATGCGGGTGAACGAGGCCGAGCGCGACGCCCGCCCGGCCGAGGCCTCGCGGCCCATCGGCGTGTCGATCAGACCGGGCACGACCAGGTTGGCGCGGATCCCGCGCGGCGCGCCCTCCTTGGCGACATGGCGGGTGAGTCCGAACAGGCCCGCCTTGGAACTGTCGTAGGCCGGCGAGTTGGTGGCCGCGCGCAGTCCCGCCACGGAACCGACGAAGACGACCGAGCCCCCGTCGGCGAGCACGGGCAGTGCGTACTTGGCGGCGAGGAAGGGAGCGCCCAGGTTGAGCGAGAGCACGCGTTCCCACTGCTGCGGTGAGGTGTCCGCCAGGCCCGCGCCGAGTCCGATGCCGACGTTGACCACGAGCGCGTCGAGTGCACCGAGTTCGCGGAGGGCCTCGGCGACCATGGACGAGGACTGGCCGGGATCCGTGGCGTCACCGACGACGGTGATGCCTCGGGTGCCCTCCTCATCGACCAGGGCGGCGGTGGCCGCTGCGGCGGAGGGGGAGACGTCGGCGCAGGCCACGGACGCTCCCTCGTGGGCGGCGAGCACGGCGATCGCCCGCCCGTTGCCCACGGGGGCCTTCGGATCGTCGCTGGGACGCGTGCCGGCACCGATGACCAGTACGTTCCGGCCGGTCAGGAGACCGGCCGGGTGGGGCGCAGGGTGCAGGGTCTCAGACATCGCCGTGTGTCCCGTCCGCCGCGTCCGTGCCGGCTCCGGTGGGCGCGGGCAGGGTTTCCGTCTCGAAGTCGGGCTCGAGCCGGATATCGGCGGAGTTCAGGAAGAACGCGACCATGTGGTACTGGCCGACGAGCATGGTGAGCTCGATCAGCTGTTCCTCGTCGTGGTCGGCCGCGAGAGCGGACCAGGTGGCCGCGGACAGGCGTGCGTCCCGGTGCAGTTCGTCGCCGGCGCGCAGCAGATGGGCATCGGCCGGCGTCCACCCCTGGGCGTCCGGGCCCGCACCGATCCGCCGGATCTCCTCGTCGGTGAGCCCGGCGGCCCGGGCCAGCGGTACGTGCCGTCCCCATTCGTAGGCTGCCCGGGTGTGGTATGCGGTGCGCAGGATCAGTAGTTCCCTGGTCCGGGCGGGAAGACGGCCGTCGCGCAGCAGATGGCTGCCGAACGGCAGGAAGTGCAGGAAGAGGTCGGGGTGCCGTACCAAGGTGGTGAAGACGTTGGCGAGGCGGCCGTCGGCGTCCCGGGGAATCAGGGCGAGTAGCTCCCGGGTGGCCGGGTCCCAGTCGTCCTCGGCCAGCGGCGCGAGGCGCGGGCCGGTGTCGGCGCCGGGGTGGTGGGGGTGGTCATGGTGCTCGTCGGTCATGGCGGTCTCCGCACGGTTCGTCGGGGTGGGCCGGTGGCACGAGAGCGGGGGTGAGCACGGTTGATCGGCGCCTTGCCGCGTGCGCCGATGGGCTCCTTGCCCGCCGTGCCACTGTGCGTTCAAGGGCGGGGAGTTGTCGACGGCTCCCCGGCCAAGGCCGGAGGGCCGCATATTGTTCACTCGCACAACGGCCGGGTGCCGGAGGGGGGAAGGTGAGGTCCATGCCCGGACAGTCGGGCGCGGCGGCGCCCCTCGAACAGGTCATCGCCGCGATGGCCGCGCAACAGCGGTACGTGGGCGGGCGGTTGCACACGGATCTGGCGGACCACATCCCGTCCTACCGTGCGGTCCCGCGCGAACTCCTCGGCCAGATCTGGCATCGGCACTTCCAGCGCGCTCTCACCGTGCTGCGGGAGGGGAGGGTGCCCGCGCCGGAGGACTTCGACGAAGCCGACGTGGCCCGGGACCGGGTCGCCCGGGGCGTCCCGCTCGACGACGGGCTCCGCGCCTTCCGCCGGGCGCTGAGCGCGATCCGGGATCTGTTCATCGCCGAGGCGACCGAACACCGGCTGGACCCCGTCCTCGTCGTCGACCGCACCAAGTGCCTGTGGGAGCTCGCGGACGTCGCCAGCCTGCAGATCGCCGCGGTCCACCGGCAGGCGGAAGTCGCCTCTGCCCTGTCCGACGCCCGCCGCCGCGCCGACTTCCTGCGCGGACTGCTCTACGGCACGCTGAGCGCCGTAGAGATCCACAGCGGTGCGGCGATCTACGGACTGGCCCTGTCGCGGCCGTACCGGGCCGTCAGAGCCGTACCGAACGGCGACCTCGGTCCTGACGCGCTCGAACGCTCCCTGGAGTCCCACGCCCGCAGGAACGGCCGAGGCGCGCTGCTCACCGTGCTGGACGACGCTGTCGCCGGAGTCGTCGAGGCGAAGCCGGAGACAGGCGATCTGGAGGTGACGGCGGGGCTCGGTCCGCCGACGGACCTCACCGCGGCGCACCGTTCCTTCCGTACGGCAGGCCGGCTGCTGGATGCCGCCCGTGCGTACGGTCTGCGCGGCGTGTACGACCTGAGCGACCTGTCCTGGCGGGTGGCCGTCGTCTCCGAACCGGAACTCGCCGAGTTGCTGATCGACCGCTATCTGCGCCCACTGGAGGCGGAGGGTGAGTTCGGAGCGCTCATCGAGGAGTCGGTGCGGGGATACCTGGATAAGGGGCGGCACATCCGTGAGGTCGCCCGCAGCGCACACGTCCATGTCAACACCGTCCGCTACCGGCTGCGCCGGTTCGAGGAGCTGACCGGTGTCGGCCTGGACAGTGCGGATACCGCTGTGGAGCTCAGCTGGGCCCTGGCGGCACGCGACCTGAGGACACCCCCGCGCGGCCCGGCGGGCCCTGTTCATGGCGCGGTCCCGTAGCGGCGGGCTACGGACGTTGTCAGAGTGGGACTGTCCCGGTACAGCGGTGGAGAAGCGGATGACGGAGTTCAGCGAAAGCCACGACGATCCGTTCGCCCTGCACCGCGTCGCCCTGGCGGCGCTCGACGACCGGGGAGCCGTGGTCGTGTGGAACCAGCGGGCGCAGGAGCTGCTCGGCCACCAGGACACGGCCGTGATCGGTCGTCCGGCCTTCGAGGTTCTTGTCGGCCCGAGCGAAATGCCGGCCGCCAGGGAGGCCGCGGCAAAGTGCAGGAAGGCCGGCGGCTGGTTCGGGGTGCCGAAGGTGCGCCACCGCGCCGGGCGGCTCGTGGAGATGGGGCTCAGGGCCCACGCGCTCTCCCGCGACGGCCAGACCTGTGAGTGGCTCCTGGCCGGGGCACCCGCGGCCGACGTCCTGGAGTGGCAGCGGGACCGTGCGGTCCTCGACGGTCTGTACCGCCAGTGCCCGATCGGACTGGTCGTGCACGGCACCGACCTGAGGCTTCTCAGAGTCAACCGGGCCATCGAACGCTTCAGTGGTGTCCCCGCGGCGGGCTTCGAGGGGCTGCCCAGCGGGCAGATGCTCATCTCCGACGACGCACGCAAGGCCCTGGGCCGGGTGCGCCAGGTGATGGAGACGGGCCGACCGCTCGTCCACTCCGAGTAGTTCGTCCGCCTGGAGCAGGATCCGGGACGGGAACGGCTCGCCCTGGTCTCGTCCTTCCGCATGGAGGATCCCGCGGGCCGCATCCTGGGCGTGGCCGAGATGATCGAGGACATCACCGACCGTCATCGGGCCCAGCGCCGGCTCGCGCTCCTCGACCAGGCCGGCAGCCTATCGGAACCACCCTCGACGTGGCGGAGACCGCCCGGGAACTCGCCGAGGTGATGGTGCCCCACCTCGCCGACCACGCGCCGGTGGACCTGCTCCAGCCGGTGACGCGCGGCGAGGAACTGGCACCGGCCCTGGCGGGGCCCGTCGTACGGCTCGGCGCCAGCAGCGTGGGGGCCCAGCAACCCGGCCCACCGCACCCACACGGCGAGCCGGTGGACTTCGCGCCCGACTCACCCCAGGCCAGGTGCCTGTCCGAAGGGCGGCCCGTCCTAGAACCGGTGCTGCCCGACTGGCTCTCGACGGAAGGCCACCAGGGAGCCCACGCTCCGGACCTGGGCGTCCACTCGGTCTGGCGCATCTGGCGTTCACCACCGAGGTGATCGCCAGCGAACTGGTCACCAACGTGTACCGGTACGCCAGTGGCCCCGCGACTCTGCGGCTGATCCGTGAACGGATCCTGGTGTGCGAGGTCAGCGACACCAGCCACACCTCCCCCCACCTGCGCCGCGCCCGTACGACCGACGAGGGCGGGCGCGGCCTGTTCCTGGTGGCGCAGATGGCCGAACGGTGGGGCACCCGCTACACCCGCGAGGGCAAGACCCTGTGGACCGAGCAGTCACTTACCGGCACCACCTGACCCTCTCAGGCCGCGGTCATTTCGCTGCGGCGAGCAGCCGTGCCTCGCTCTCGTCGTACAGTCGCTGGTTCACCCGGCTGTCGGCGGCGCGGCGCCGGTGGTCCAGGCGGCTGCCCAGCCACCCGGCCAGGTAGCCGAACGGGATGGAGATCAGCCCGGTGGACTGCATTGGGAACAGGTCGAAGTCGGCGTTCGGGAAGACGGCGGACGGTGTGCCCGAGACGGCCTTGGAGAAGATCATGAGCAGCAACGCGCAGGCCGCACCGCCGTAGAGGGTGGCGAGCAGGCCGGTGCGTGTGAATCCGCGCCAGAACAGGGAGTAGGTGAGCGCGGGTGCCACCGCCGACGCGCCCACGCAGATGGCCAGAGTGGTCAGCACACCGACGTTCCAGTTCTGGACGAGCGTGGCGAGCCCGATGGCCACGGTTCCCACGCCCACGCTCGTCCACGCCGCCACCGTCATCTCCGTACGCGGCTCGGCCTGTCCCCGCCGGGCCGCGTGGGCGAACAGGTCGTGGGCGAGCGAGGAGGCCGCGGCCAGGGTCATCCCCGCGACCGACGACAGCAGGGTGATGAACACCATGCCCGCCACGGCCGAGTAGAGAATCGTCGCGCCCGCGGAGGAGGAGGCTCCGCCGAGCACCTGCGACAGCATGAGCACCGACGTCCGGCCCTGCGGGTCGGCGGCGCTGATGTACCGCGATCCCACCAGCGCCGCCGCGCCCGTACCCATGACGATCACGAGCAGACAGAAGGTGGTGACCGTGCCGACCGCCCACGACATGGAGCGACGCAGGGCCGGCACGTCCTGCGCGGAGTACAGACGCATCGTGATGTGGGGGAGACAGGCCACGCCGAGGACCACGGTGATCTGGAGACCGACGAAGTCCAGCCGGTCGACGGCCGAGGTGCCCAGCTGAAGGCCCTGCTGGAGGAAGGCCGAGCCCGCGCCGCTGCCCTGCTGGGCCGCCCTGAGGACGTCGCCGGGATTCCAGTCGAATCGGTTCAGCACCAGAGCGGCGACGACGACACTGGTGCCGATCAGGATCACGATCTTGATCATCTGGATGAGCGCGGTGCCCCGCATACCGCCGAGCGCCGCGTAAATGATCATCAGGCTGCCGACGATGACGATGCAGGCCGTCCTGGCGCCCGCCACGTGCGGGATGTCCAGGATGAAGGTGAGCAGTGACCCGGCCCCGGAGAGCTGGACGACGAGGAAGGGCACGGTCGCCGAGAGCGTCACGACGCAGGCGGCGACCCGCACCGCCCGCCCGGGCATGTTGCGGGCCAGGACGTCACCCATGGTGAATTGGCCGGCGTTGCGCAGGGGTTCGGCCAGCAGGAACATCAGCAGGACCAGGGACAGGGCCGTGCTGACCGCGAGGACATAGCCGTCGTAACCGGCGAGCGCGATGATGCCCGTGGTGCTCAGGACCGTGGCCGCGGAGATGTAGTCGCCCGCGATGGCCAGGCCGTTCTTGAGCGGGGTGAGCGAGCGGTAGCCGGTGTAGAAGTTCGTCAGGTCGTCGCGTTCCGGTCCCGCCATCACGCACATCATCAGCGTGACGGTGACCAGCGTGGTGAACAGGACCAGGACGACAGCCTGCGTTCCGGAGCTGAAGTCGTTCATCTCGCCGTCCCCGCGTTCCGGCCGGCGGGGACCGCCCGCTCCCTGACGGCCAGGGCCAACGGATCCACCGAGCGCTGTGCGCTGCGTCCGTACCAGGAGACCGCCGCGAAGGTGACGACGAGCTGGAAGACCCCCAGGGCCATTCCCAGGCTCAGCTCCCCGGCGACACTGGCCCCCATCAGGCCCGGCGCGTAGCAGGACAGCACGACATACACCACGAAGGAGCCGAGCGCGGTGAGGGTGGAGACCCGGCGGAGCGCGCGGTAGGCCGAGCGCAGGGCGGCGAGGTCGGCGTTGGGCCGCTGGGTCTCGTGCGCAGAGGGCTCGTCCCAGGAAGCCTGTCCGTACGGCTCGGTCCACGAAGCCTGCCCGTACGACTCGGTCCAGGGGGCTTGCCCGTACGGCTCGTACCGCCGGGTGTTGTGTCCGTACGGCTGGTGCTCGGTGTGGGGCGGCGGCCACCCCGTGTCCGAGGGTGGATACCGGTTCTCGTCGGCGAATGTCATCGCAGGGCCTTCCGCTACGGCGATGGCTGTGAGCGGCGCACGTTACCGACCGGTTGGAATGCCTATAAGGCCTCGTGGGTCACGTTTCGAGGTCGGTACGGCTCTCGGGGTGGAGATCGGCGGGCGGCGCGCCGGCGTGTGGCGAACATCATGCACCAGACATACCTACTGGTCGGTACCCTGCGCCGGAGGCCGTGAACGACAGGAGGCGCGATGTCTGCGACCAACCGCCAGATCCGTCTGGCAGCCCGCCCCGTGGGCGAGGCCAAGCCCGAGGACTGGGAGCACTTCTCAGGGCCCGTCGACGAGCCGGGCCCGGGCCGATTCGCGGGCCGGACGCGCGTCATCTCCCTGGACCCGGCGATGCGGGGCTGGCTGGACGACCGTCCCTCCTACCTGCCGCCGGTGGGCATCGGCGAGGTGATGCGCGCCGGGTCGGTCATCGAGGTCACCGCGTCGAATCACCCCGACTTCCAGCCGGGCGATCACGTGGTCGGCACGTTCGGCGTCCAGGAGTACGTGGTCTCCGACGGCAAGGGTGCCCTGAAGGTCGACACCTCCCTCGCCCCGCCCTCGACGTATCTCGGCGCGCTGGGCATGCCCGGCATGACCGCCTACTTCGGTCTGCTGGACGTCGGGGCGCTGAAGGACGGTGAGACCGTCGTGGTGTCGGGGGCGGCCGGGGCGGTCGGCACGATCGCCGGCCAGATCGCGAAGGCCAAGGGCTGCCGGGTCGTGGGCATCGCCGGAGGCCCGGAGAAGTGTGCCATGCTCGTCGACGAGCTGGGATTCGACGCGGCCATCGACTACCGCGCCGAGGACGTCAGGAAGGCGCTGCGCCGGGAGGCCTCCGACGGCATCGACGTCTACTTCGACAACGTCGGAGGGGACATCCTCGACGCGGCCCTGACGCGTCTGGCAATGCACGCGCGGGTCGTGGTCTGCGGCGCGATCAGCCAGTACAACAACGCCACGCCGGTCAAGGGCCCCTCCAACTACCTCTCGCTGCTGGTGCGCCGCGCCCGCATGGAGGGCTTCGTCGTCTTCAACTACGCCAAGCGCTACGCGCAGGCGGCGCAGGAGATCTCCGCCTGGATCGGGGCCGGCCGCATCAAGGTCAAGGAGCACGTGGTGAAGGGGAGCGTGGACGACTTCCCCGAGACGCTGGGGATGCTCTTCCGCGGGGAGAACGTCGGCAAGCTCGTCCTGGAGCTGGCATGACGGCCGTCGAGAGCGCCGTCGCCGCCCGGCCGGGACAGGCGGAGGGCGCAGCGCTCCAGGGCAAGGTGGCGATCGTCACCGGCGGTGCCAGTGGACTGGGCCGGGCCACGGCACTGGCGCTGGCGGAGGCGGGGGCACGCGTGGTCGTCGCGGACCTCGACGCGCGGGGCGGCCGCGAGGTGGCCGACATGGTCGGCGGCCGTTTCCGCGCCTGCGACGTCTCCGATCCCGACGCCAACCGCGCGCTGGTGGACTTCGCCCAGGAGCAGTACGGCGGCATCGACATCGCCGTGCTCAACGCCGGGGTGGCGACCGGATGCGGCGTCGGTGAGGACTTCGACCTGGCACGCTACCGTCGCGCGATGGGAGCCAACCTCGACGGCGTGGTCTTCGGAACCCATGCGGTGCTGCCGGCGCTGCGGGCCCGCGGGGGAGGGGCCATCGTGGCGACCGCGTCCCTGGCGGGCCTGGCCGCCGTACCGCTCGATCCTCTGTACGCGGCCAACAAGCACGCGGTGGTAGGGCTTGCCCGCTCCCTGGGGCCGGCTCTCGCGGCGGACAACGTGCGCTTCAACGCCGTCTGCCCCGGCTTCGCGGAGTCGCGGATCATCGATCCGCTGCGCGACATGCTCTCCAAGCAGGGGCTGTCGGTCATTCCGGCCGAGGTTGTGGCGGACACCGTGCTGCGGATCCTCACCGGAGACGGCACGGGGGAGTGCTGGTTCATCCAGCCCGGCCGCGATCCGGAGCCGTTCCGGTTCCGTACGGTCCCCGGTCCCGGCGAGTCTGTCGGCGTCTGAGAAGACCGTCAGGCGGTGGTGGGCTGAGAAGCGAACGCGCGCTCGAGCAGTGTGTACAAGGTGTCCTGCTCCTGCTCGCTGAGTCTGCTCAGCCCGGCCAGCGTCTTGTTCATCTTGCCGCGGATCACGTCGATGACCTGCTCGCCCTCCTCGGTGAGCAGGACGTTCTTGACGCGCCGATCGGAGGGGCTCGGCTCGCGGCGCACCAGGCCGCGCTTCTCCAGCCGGTCGACGATTCCGGTCATGTTGGAGGCGTCGCAGGTCAGCGTGGTGGCCAGCGTGCTCATGGAGGCGGGCCCCCGGCGCAGCACGTTCAGCGTCTTGCCCTGGCTGGCCGTGAGGTTCTCGCTCGCGGCGGCGACCGTGAAGTCGCCGTAGTAGGCAGCCAGGGACACCGAGAGCAGCTCCATGAGCCGGGAGGTGTCGACGCGAGAAGGTGCTGTCATGAGCGTCACCTTACGCCGGAAAACTTGACGATCTCAAATATCGATGGCTACGGTCTCCCCCATTACTTGAAGTTCTCAAGCTTCGATGTTCTCAAGTAGTTCGTCGAGCGATCACGTAGGGAAGAGATCCGTGCCTCACGCGCAGCAGACGGCCCCCCGGAGACAGTCAGCAGACACTGCGGTCGTCCTGGTGCTAGGCCTCGCCGCGATGGTCGTCTCGATGATGCAGACGCTCGTCGTCCCGATCCTGGGAATCATCCAGAGCGACCTGCGGGCGACCACGGCCAACGTCAGCTGGGTGACCACCGCCACGCTTCTGTCGGCCGCGGTCTTCACACCGCTGCTCGGCCGCTTCGGCGACCAGCACGGCAAGAAGCCCACCCTCGTGGGCGTGCTGCTCGTGATGATCGCGGGCTCGGTGCTCGCCGCCACCACCACCTCGCTGACGTGGCTGATCGTCGCCCGAGCGATGCAGGGTGCGGCCACCGCGATCTTCCCGCTCGCTCTGTCCATCCTGCGTGAGGAGATCAGGCCGGAGAAGCTGCACGGCGCCATGGCCCTGGTCAGCGGCACGCTCGCGTTCGGCAGCGGACTCGCGCTGGTCGGCGCCGGGCTCCTCACCCGCGGCTCCGACCCCGACTACCACCGGGTCTTCTGGCTCGCGGTCGTGCTCGCGGTGATGGCCCTGGCGGGCGTGCTGTTCACCGTGCCCGCTTCCCGGACGACCACGGGCGGGCGCACGGACTGGCTGGGCGCGGGCACCCTGGCGATGCTGCTGGTGCTGCTGCTTCTGCCGGTCTCGCAGGGACACGAGTGGGGATGGACGTCCGGCCGTACGCTCGGCTCCTTCGCCGGGGCCGTCCTCATGGCGGTGGTGTGGGTCGTCGCCGAGCGCCGGGTCAAGGAACCCATGGTGGACATGAAGATGTTCGTCCACCGGCCCGTTCTCTTCACCAACCTGGCCGGGCTGCTGCTGGGCTTCGCGATGTTCGCCCAGTTCATCGGTGTCTCGTACCTCGTCCAGATGCCGGAAGGCGTCGTCGGCTACGGCTTCGGCGCTTCCGTGCTCGAAGCGTCCGTCGTGTATCTGCTGCCGACCACACTCGTCTCGCTCGTGGGCGCCCAGTTCGGGGGGGTCCTGGTGCGCCGGCTCGGCGCGCGCTTCACTCTGGCCGCCGGGGCCTGCCTCGGAGTGCTCGGCTTCACGTGGCTGAGCGTCGCGCATGATGTGACGGCCTCGGTGATCGGCGCCGGCATGGTCATCGGCCTGGCGATCAGCTTCGGCTACGCCGCCATGCCCGCTCTCATCGTCGCCGGTGTGCCCGCGCACCAGTCCGGCATCGCCAACGGCATCAACTCCATCTCCCGCTCGGTCGGCAGCGCCGTCGCAAGCGCGGTGATCACCTCGCTGCTGGCGTCGAAGACCATCCCGCTGCCGGGCGGAGGGCCCGCACTGCCGCAGGAGAGCCAGTTCACGACGACCTTCGTGATCGCCGGGGCGGCCTTCGGCCTGGTCGTCGCCGTGGCCCTCGTCGGCATCAAGTCGTCGCACGCCCCTCGTACGTCCGTGCCGAGGAAGGTCGCGGACTCCTCGACGGCGGGGCTTGCGCAGGCGGAGGCCGGTGCCGAGCTTGTGTGACCGTGCTTCAGGCGCTGCCGCCGCCTTCAGGCTCTGACGCTGTCTCCAGGCGTTGCCGCCGTCCGGAATCATCGAAAGGTTCAGCCACCACAAAGCAGTCCCCACCCAGCCGTCTGCTTGACCCCGCAGTCTCCGAAAGGCATGTCACGATGACGACGTCCGACCACCCCCAGCACCCACCCGCTGCCACCTCGGTCGATCACCGCACCGCGGTCGCGGCGGAGACCGCCCGGTTCGTCGCAGCGGTCAAGGACTCCGACCTGGCCACGGCGGTGCCCAGCTGTCCCGGCTGGACGCTGGCCGACCTGGTCAGGCACACGGGCAGCGTCCACCGCTGGTTCTCGGTCCTGCTGCGGGCCCGCATCCAGGAACCCCCGCGCACGCGTGACGTGGACCTTCAGCTCCCCGACCAGGAGGACGGATACATCGACTGGCTGGCCGAGAGCGCGACCGTGGCCGCGGACGCCTTCGCGGCCACCGACCCGGACCTGCCGATGTGGGCCTGGGGTGCCGACCAGCACGCCCGATTCTGGGCACGCCGGATGCTCTTCGAGACGCTGCTGCACCGGGCCGACGCCGAGGTCGCACTCGGACTCCGGCCCGCGATCGACCGCCCGGTCGCGGTCGACGGGATCGACGAGTTCCTCGTCAATCTGCCCTTCGCCACCTTCTTCGCGCCCAAGGTGGCCGACCTCCGTGGCTCCGACACGACCATCCGCTTCCGCACGACCGACGGGGACGACGCCTGGGTCGTCCGCCTGCGGCCCGACGGCTTCGGGCTCGACCCGGCCCACCCGACCGCGGCCCCCACTGCCGCGACCGTCCAGGGAACCGCGGCCAACCTGCTCCTCCTCGCCTACGGCCGACTGCCCTACCAGGCAGAGGCCTTCGCCCACGAGGGCGACGAGCACTTGCTGACCCACTGGTTCGCCAACTCCGCGTTCTGAGAAGGCGCCGGCCCCTCATACGCTCACCGACTGGGCCTGGCGACACCGCCGTAGGACCAGGTGGAGCCCTTCGACATCTCGAAGTGCAGATGCGGCCCGGTCGCGTTGCCGGTGGCGCCGACCTTGCCGAGCTGCCTTCCGGCACTGACCTTCTGACCGGCCTTCACCTGCCGTTCCGAGAGATGGCAGTAGGTGGAGATGCGGCCGTTGTCCGCTGCAGCCCGATCCATTGCCCGTCGGCCTTCCCGTCCGGTTCTGGCTTCCAGGCCTACGAACCACGTGCGTAGAAGCCGAAGGTGACCTTGTGCCCGGGCACGGGCGACGGCACCTGTTTCCTGCCGGGAGTGCCCGCACGGGGAAGGGAGGGTGCTGCGGTCCTGCAGTCGACCTGGAAATGGACGTGGTGGCCGAGGATGGTGGGGGAGGTGCAGCCGGGGTTGCCGTCGGCGTCGGTTCCTTTGAAGCCCTGGGCGAGTTGTTCGGCGCGGTAGGCGGCTCTGGTCTGTTCGCCGACGAAGCCGGTGGGGCCGTCGGGGATCTTGCGGCCCCGGCTGATCAGGGCTTTCTGTACGGTGCGTACCTCCTCGTTACAGTAATGTCGGCGCAACCCGTGGTGGTACACGTTGGTATCACTAATCAACCAAGTGATCTCGTGCGCTCTGCCGTCGCCGAGCCGGCGACGGGACGCTAATGGCCATGCAGAATTCGCGCGAGTTCACCCTTCCGCCGTTCTACTGCCCTCTGCCAGCAGCGTGCAGCCCTCTCGCCGATGCGGCAGGGGTTGAAGCCGTGAAGTGGATGACGTCTCACGGGCTGTGCGGCGACCCGACGACACTCGCCCGGATCCGGGAGGCGGAGGTGCACCGTCTGATGGGTTGGCTGGTTCCGCGGCCGGAGAACGAGGACGTCTTCCGGACGCTGACATGCTTTGCTCATCTGGTGCTGCTCGCCGAGGATCTGCTCTTCGACGGCTCTCCGTCGGCAGGCGGGTTCAGCGGGATCATCGAGCAGGCGGGACGCGTCATGCGGGTGATGGAATCGCCCGGCTACCGGGTCACCGGGGCGGATGACCCTTACACGCTGGCCCTCGTCGACGTGATGAACCGGCTCAGGAAGGAGAGCACACCGGGCCGGGTCGGCCGACTGACCCACGAGATGAGGCGCTGCTTCGCGGGTGCTGTACGCGGCATCAACGCTCTGCACGGTCTCGGCGCGCTCACCGAGGACCAGTACATGTCCATTCGGCTGGACGACGTGGCGGGCCATCTGACCATCGTGCTCATCGAAATGTGCGGGGCCGAGCCGCTGACGGACGATGCGTGGCAGTCCCCGGCTGTGCTGGCCTGCCTGGAGAGCGCCGGAATGGTCGGCGCTCTCGACAACGACCTGTTCTCCTACCGCAAGGAATCCGTGCACGACCTGAACCTGATCAATGTTCTGCAAGTGACGCGGGGGCTCTGCGTGCAGGATGCCGTCGAGGAGACGATGAAGGTGCGGGACCGTGTCATGCGGCTGTTCCTGAGGCTGCGGGAAGAACTGCTGGTCGGCGCACCGGTGCCGCTGCGCTACGTTCTGGGGCAGTTGGGCCAGGCCCTGAGGGGGCACGTGGAATGGGGGCTGACGGCTCCGCGCCATACGGGGGCGTCCTCGAGCGCGACGGCGGGCAGTGGTGTCGCCGCGCTCTCCGGCTGCTGGTCGGACCGGCCTTCGAGCGACGACGCCGATCCGCTGCCGTATCCGAGCATCTCGTGGTGGTGGGACCAGACTGGGCAGGCCTCAGGGGGACTGCGTACCGAGCAGCAGTGAATACAGCCTGGCCTCCACCCCGCCGGAGAGGTCGATCGAGACGGCCTTCGGCTGTGTGTACTCGTCGAGGGCGTGCTCGCCGCTCTCCCGGCCGATCCCGCTCTCCTTGCAGCCGCCGAGGGGGAAGTGGGGCGGGAGCGCGTACCAGTCGTTGATCCACACGACGCCGGTTTCCAGGCGCTCGGCGATGTCGAGTGCGGCTTGGTTGTCGCGGCTCCAGATACCGGCGGCCAGACCGTACTGGGTACTGTTGGCGATCTCCACGGCTTCTTCGACCGTGCGGTAGCGCATGACCGCGAGGACTGGCCCGAAGATCTCGTCCTGGGCGATCCGCATGTCCGGGGTGACGTTGGTGAGGATGGTGGGCTCCATCCAGTGTCCGCGGGTGAACATCGGACCGGACGGCACCTTGCCACCGTGGACGATGCGGGCGCCCTGGTCGACGGCGGAGGCCACACAGGCCAGCGCGTGATCCCGGTTTTCCCGTGAGATGAGCGGGCCCAGGTCGGTCAGCGGGTCCAGCGGGTCGGAGATGCGCAGCGTCCTGGCCCGCTCGGCCAACTGGTGCACGAACGCGTCGTGCAGGGACTCGGGGAGCAGGAGACGGGTCCCGGCCGCGCAGATCTGACCCGAGTAGGCCATGCACGCGAAGAGTGCCCCGTCCACGGCGGTCGTCACATCGGCGTCCTCGAGGACGATGTTGGCCGACTTGCCTCCCAGCTCCAGAGTGAGGTGCCTGAAGCCGCCCGAGGCTCGGCGCAGCACGTCGTGGCCGACACGGGTAGAGCCGGTGAAACCGACCTTGCGGACGTCCGGGTGCTCGACGAGCCGGCCCCCGACCTCGGGGCCGTCACCTGTGACGAGGTTGAGGACTCCGGGCGGGAGGCCCGCGGCTTCGAGTTCGCGTACGAGCTCCACGATGGTGAGCGGGGCCCGCTCGTCGGGTTTGATGACGACGCTGTTGCCCGCGGCCAGTGCCGGGATGACCTTCCAGCCCGCGTGCACGAGCGGGAAGTTCCACGGCACGATGGCGGCGCAGACACCGAGGGGCTCGCGCCGGACCAGCCCGGCCGCCAACACGGGCGAGACCAGGGCCGATGGCCGTTCGAAGTCGTAGCGCTCCACCAGGCCGACCTGATAGCGGAGATGGGCCAGCGACGTCCCGATGTGCAGTGCCTCGGCAAGACGCACGGGAGCACCGTTCTCCCTGACCTGCATCTGGGTCAGCTCTTGTGAACGCCGTACCAGCCGGTCGGTCGCTTCGCGCAGCACCGCTGCCCGGTCGGCGGGCGGTGTGGCGCGCCAGGTCCTGTCCTCGTACGCCGACCGCGCGGCGGCGACCGCTTGGTCTGCGTGCTCACTGCGGCCTTTGGCGAGGGTTGCCACGAGTTCTTCCGTCGCCGGGTTGCGGATCTCGTAGCGCTCCGGTGTGTCGATCCACTTTCCGTCGATGTGCATCAGGGCGTGCGGAACTTCCTGCACTGGCGGGCCTCCTGGCCGTTCGGTCGTGGGCATGGTAGTGGTGCGGATGGGGGCGGGAAGCGGGCGCCGGCCGTCCGATCAGTCGAAGACGAGGACGGGCTTGACGACCTTCCCGGTGCGGGCCGCCTCCACGGCGTCCTCGACGCGATGGAACGGGAAACGCTCGACGAGCCGGTCGAACGGGAAGCGCCCCTGGTGCCACAGGTCGATCAGGTGGGGGATGAGGACGCGCGGCTCCGCGTCCCCTTCGATCACGCCGGTCAGGGTGCGGCCCATCAGGAGGTGGCCCTGGTCGATGGTGATGTCGTTCTCCAGGGCCTGCAGGCCGAGCGTCGCGCAGGAGCCGGGAGTGCGCAGGGCTTCCAGCGCCTGGCGGACGACCGTCCCGGAGCCGACCGTGTCGACCGTGAAGTCGGCTCCCAGGCCGGTGATCTCCGCGAGGGACCACGCGATGTCCTCCGTGGCGGCCGGGTCGAGGGTGTGCGTGCACCCCAGGGCCTCTGCCGTGCGGCGGCGGAGAGGATTGGGGTCGATGCCGATGAGCGGATCGCACCCGGCCACGGCTGCGGCCATGACGGCGCTGAGCCCGACCGTGCCCAGCCCGAAGACAACAATGCTCTGTTGCGGCCGTGGGCGCAGGACGCGGAAGACGGTCCCGGCGCCGGTCAACAGGCCGCAGCCGAGCGGACCCAGGATGTCGAGGGGCGGGCCGTCCGCGCCGACCGGGACCTTGACGGCGTTGCGGACGCTGGCGACGGCATGGGTGGCGAAGGAGGACTGTCCGAACCAACTGCCGTGCACTGGCTGCCCCTTGAGGCCCATCGTCGTCGTGCCGTCCGGCCGGGTGCCGGTGTAGTTCAGGGCGGCGGACAGGACGCAGTACGCGGGATGGCCTGCCGTGCACTGCGGGCAGGACCGGCACGCGTCGAAGCTCAACACGACCTTGTCGCCGACGGCCAGTGTGCTCACCTTCGCACCCACCGCCGTCACGGTCCCGGCGCCTTCGTGCCCGAGGACGAAGGGCGTCGGCAGCGGTACCTTGCCGGCCGCCGCCGTCCAGTCCGTGTGGCACACGCCCACCCCGGCCGTCCGGACGAGGATCTCGTCAGTGGCCAACGGGCCGAGTTCCACGGATTCCAGAGACAAGGGTCCGCCGGCTGTGTGCTGCAGGGCGACCGTCGCGGTCACGGTCCCAGGCGCGCTCAGGGGCTGTTTCATCGCCCGGTCTTCCGGTCCTTGGCGGCGATCATCTCCCGGTAGAGCGGGAAGACCGGCTTGGCCAGGGGCAACAGACCGAGAAGCTTGCTCACCGGACCCCGGGCCCGGACCTCGCCCGTGGCGAGGCCGACCGCGGCGTTGTACTCACCGCGCCAGAAACGGTCACCGTTGTCGGCGGACATGGTCAACCGCACGTCCGGGCGCACGTCCGTCGCTCCTTCGACGACCTCGATCCCCTCCGGCAGCATCCGGACCGTCAGGGTGGCCGCCGGAGAGAAGTAGTCGATGCGGAAGGTGAGTCGGGAGGCGCGCAGCCGGGGACCTACCTCCGGGTGGGAGTCCGCCGTCCGGAACACTCCGCCGAGGTACTGGTAGACCTCGGACGCGTTGTCGAAGTAAGGCATCATTCACCCCTCGTGAGGTAGCGCTCGAATGCCTCCCCGGCATCCGGAACGAGCGGCCAGCAGGTGGCCGCGCTCCGGAACTCGGCGAGCGTCAGCCAGCCGCTCCACGCGATCTCCCGCGAGTCCGGCACCACGGCGTCGGTCAGTACCGCCTCGTGAATCCCGAACCAGTACGGGCCGACGGCGCCCGAGCAGATGAACTTGAACAAGTACCGCACCGAGGCCTCGACCCCGAGTTCTTCACGCAGCTCACGGCACGCGGCATGCACATAGCTCTCCCCGGGCCGCACCGCTCCGGCGATCAGTGGCGCGTACTTGCCGGCGAACCACGGCACGTCCGCCGACCGCCGGTTGACCAGCACCCGCCCCTGGGTGTCCCGGCACACCACACCGGCCACCCGGTGCAGCCAGCCCTCGCGCACTGCGTCGTCACGCCGCACGATCCGCAGCACACGATCGTCGTTGTCGACCTGCTCGACCTGCTCCAGTTCCACCTGCTCGCCCGCGTCGGTCACCAGGGGCCTCACCACTGCCGGACCCCGGGCACGGCGAGGTCCGTGAGCCGCCTGAGGGCCTCCTTGGCGACAGGATGGAAGGGAGCGTCATCCAGGATGGCCAGGGCCTCTTGGCGGCGTTCCAGAACCATCCGCCTGACCATGTCCGGCGCTCCCGTCGAGGCGATCAACGCCCGCGCCTCCGCCAGGTCCTGCTCGCTCAGGGAGGGGTTGCCGACCAGCTTGCGCAGGCGTTCCGCCGCCTGAGGCCGGGCGTGCTGCATGGCCAGTGCCAGGACCACCGTGTGCTTGCCCTCCCGCAGATCACGCCCGTCGGTGCCCCCTCCACCGCCGTCGATGACCACGTCCTCCAGGTCGTCGTACATTTGGAAGGCCTCGCCCAGCGGCCGGGCGTAGGCGGCACAGGCGTCGAGGTGCGCCGGGTCGGCGCCTGCCAGGGCGGCACCGATCTGCATCGGGCGCTCCACGGTGTACTTCGTGGTCTTGTAGTGGATTACCCGCAGCGCATTCTCCACACTGCCGCAGTCGTCACCCGAGGCGAGCAGATCGAGGTACTGGCCAAGGACCAGCTCGCCACGCATGCGATCCAGAATGTCCCGGACCACTGCTTGTTTCGCGCCGTCCCCCAGGCCTCCCAGCAGTTCGGCTGACCAGACCTCGCACAGGTCCCCCAGCAGAACGGCCGCACTCTCCCCGAACCACGCGGCTCGCTCCCGGGGCCCGTGGGCCGCGAAGGCATGGTGGGCGGTCGGGCGGTCGTGCCGGCGTTCCGACCCGTCGATCACATCGTCGTGCACGAGTGCGAATGTGTGGAACAACTCAAGCCCCGCGGCAGCGCGAAGCACCGTCGAGCCGAGCGGGGCGTTCCCCACAGAACTCCAGCCGAGGCAGCAATAAAGCGGTCGTACCCTCTTGCCGCCGCCCCCGATAAAATCCCGGAGCACGTCGAACATTTTCCCCAACAATGGACCGTCCGGACCGCATGCCTTCCGCTGGAGGAATTCGAGGAGAGCGTCCTCCACGGTGAGCCGGAGTGCGGTCATGTCGAACTGCTGCGAAGCCGTTGGCGGCGCGACCATATGAACCTCCCGAGTCATCGCGGTACGGCATTCTCACGGAGCGGTGGCGTCAAACTGGACGGACAATCAGTCGGATAATCGTCAGGTGCACGCCGGTGCGGTATTCCGGGGCGCAGGCGGACGATGGGTTCATCGCGCGCCCCGTTGACTCGGTGCGTGAATACGGGGAGAGACGAATCAGGGACAAAGATTCCTTTGGTCCGATGACCTGAGTCGCTGCTGGCTGCAGGTGCTCACGGGAGGTGCTCGGTGGAGGTCGAAGATGTACGTCACTCCTACCGTCGGCGTACAGTCCTACGGGGCGTCGACCTCCACTTGCGCGCTGGAGTCCTCGCGGTAATCGTCGGGGAGAACGGTGCGGGAAAGACCACGTTGCTGAAGATCCTCGCCGGTGAACTTCGACCGAGTCACGGAACCGTCCACCACAGCGGCCGTTTCGGCTACTGCCCTCAGCGCACAGTCCTCAACGACGCGCTGACCGTTCGACAGCACCTCCATTTCTTCAAGACGGCCTTTCGCCTCACCCATGTCCGCCACGCCGAGGAGATCATGAGTGTCCTGGGGTTGGCAGCCCATATCGATGAACGGGTCGGCGAACTCAGCGGGGGAACCCGGCAGAAACTCAATCTCACCCTGGCCCTCATGCATGACCCCAAGGTGCTGCTACTGGACGAGCCGTACCAGGGCTTCGACTGGGACACCTATCGCAGGTTCTGGGCACTCGCCGCACAGTTGCGGGATGCCGGCCGTTCGATCCGAGTAATCGTCAAGACCTGTGGACCGGTTGATCTCACTTTCGTTCAGGTGAGTTGATCGCGACGAGTTCGACTTCGAAGCCGTCGTCGTTCTCCAGGTAGGCGGCGTAGTGCTGTCCGCCGCCGGCGGAGGGATGCTGTTCGGGGAACATCAGGTGCCAGCCGTGCTGGGCGGCATCGGCCACCAGCTTCTCGACCGTGGTGGCGTCTTCGACGTGGAAGGCCAGGTGGTTCAGCCCTGGGCGGCAGCGGTCGTGCTCTTCCGCGGTGAGGGCCGGCGACTGCTCGATGACCAGGTAGGTCGGCCCGACCCGCCAGCTGCGTCCGCCTTTCCAGCTCTGGAAGAGGGCATACCCCAGTGCCTCCAGCAGCCAGCCGAGCGAGGCGAGCGCGCGATGGAGGTCCGGCACCCACAGTTCGACGTGATGCAGCATGCCGTGCGACGGCCGGCTCATGCAGCGACCGCCTCAGGGCGTTCGACGAGCTGGCCGCGTTCGAAGCGGGCTCCGGCGCGGACGAGGGCGACGAGGTGGGGTGCATTCACGGCCCGCCACCGCTGCTGGGCGGACTCGACGAGCTTGAAGACCATCGCCAGGGCGGCGGTGCGGGAGCCCGCACCCCGGGCGACCTTGGTCCGCAGCCGGACGGTGGAGAAGGTCGACCCGATGGGGTTGGTGGTCCGCAGGTGGATCCAGTGCTCGGCGGGGAAGTCGAAGAACGCCAGCAGTTCGGCCTCGTCGTCGATGATCTTCTTGACAGCCTTGGGGAACTTCGCGCCGAAGAGCTGCGAGAACGTCTTGATCGCCGCTTGGGCGTGCTGCTTGTCCTCGGCGTTGTAGATGTCCTGGATCGCCTTCTTCGCGCCCGGCTGCGCGGACTTCGGCATGGCGTCCAGGGCGTTGGCCGTTTTGTGAACCCAGCACCTCTGCTCGCGGGTGGCGGGGAAGACCTCGGCCAGGGCCTTCCAGAAGCCCAGGGCGCCGTCACCGACCGCGAGCACCGGGGCACGCATACCCCGGCGGGCGCAGTCCCGGAGCAGGTCCGCCCAGGACTCGCCCGATTCGCGGTAGCCGTCCTTGAGCGCCGCTAGCTCCTTGGAGCCGTCGGCGCGGACTCCGATGAGCACCAGGACGCAGGCTTTGGCCTCCTCCAGGCGAACGTTGAGGTGGATGCCGTCGGCCCACACGTACACGTAGTCGACCTCCGCGAGGTCGCGTTCCATGAACGCGGCATGGTCAGCCTGCCACTGCGTCGTCAGCCGGGTGACCGTGGCCGGGGACAGTCCGGCCGGGTTGCCGAGGAACTGCTCCAGGGCAGGCACGAAGTCGCCGGAGGACAGACCGTGCAGGTAGAGCAGCGGCAGCACCTCGCTGATCTTCGGGGACTTGCGGCACCAGGGCGGCAGGATCGCCGAGGAAAACCGCTCGCGCTCGCCGGTGGCCTCGTCGACGCGCTTGTCGTTTACCCGCGGGGCCCTCACTTCCACTACCCCGGCCGCGGTGGTGACCTTCCTGGGCTGGTGGTAGCCGTTACGGACCACGAGCCGCCGACCGTTCTCGTCGCGATGGTCGGCCAACTCGGCTATGTAGGCGTTGACTTCGGCTTCCAGCGCGGCGGCCAGCATCCTTCTTGCGCCTTCCCTGACGATCTCGTCGATCAGGGCGGAGCCGTTACTGTAGCGGTGGTGCCGTCGTCGTTGACTACGCTGAGCACGGGCGTGCCTCCCCGACCGGTGCTGCGAACACCGGCCTACTCGATGACCATCAATCGATCACTCGGGAAGGTACGCCCTTCGCGTGCTCCCCGAACTCGATCCACAGGTCTTGAGCATTGCTCGTTCGATCCTCGTCGTCTCTCATCCGGCCTATAACACCGAACGCCTGGACGAGTTGTGGACGCTGAGCAGTGGGCTGCTTCGACCAGGGGCGGGAGACGCTCCATGAGCGGCCATCTGGCCCTCTTCGTCACCGCCACTCGATACGCGCTGATCGAACACGCCCGCAATCGGTTCGCCCTGACACTGGTCGCCGTCTTCCTGCCTCTATGGACGTCTCTGACGTATCTGGCGATGCCTGACACCCCCTCGCCGGTGCGTCTGCGGGCCACCGGGCAGTGGTTGACCCCTCCAGGGAACGAACTGACCGCGATCGCGGGGCACTCAACGCCGTCACCCTGATCGCAGGATTCATGATGTTCGCGGCGACCTTCGAGCGGAGCAGCTTCGACCGGCGCCTGGCGTTGGCCGGCTACCCCTGGTTGCACCTCGTCCTCGCCAAAGTGGCGGCTCTCGCCCTGTCCGCCGCGGCCCTCTCGGCATACGCCACCGCCGTCACGTTCCTGACGCTGTCACCCAGACAACCCCTGGTGCTCTTCGCCGCATTGTTCTGCGCCGCCCTGACGTACGGTGCCCTGGGCGTGGGGTTCGGCACCTCAGGGCGTTGGCGAAGGTCTCTCACCTCCACTCGAACCGACAGCGCCTCACGGCGCAAACAAGATCCCCGACAGAGCCGAATTGGCTGACCGTCGACACCACCATGGATCACTTCCCCTGGATGACAAAGCATCCAACGCCCAGGTGTCGGAATTGCGGGGGTCACTCCAACCGCCGCTGAACCCAAGGAACTCGACGAGAAGATATGGGAGCTGCTTCAGCCGTACATCCGCCGGGCTGACGATCCAGAACAGCGTCCCGCCACAGCGCGCCAGGTGTCGTACGTGCACTTCGGGCACCCGGCGCGGGAGTTCGACGGGAAGACGCAGGACGAGGCAGAAGAGCCGCGCTCGTGAGCACGGCCGGGCGGTTACCCGCCCTGCTGCGCGAGCCGTCCTTTCGCCGGTACTGGACCGGGCACACCGTCTCGCTCTTCGGCGACCAGATCACACAGATCGAGTACCGGCGACGGTGGGCCTGACGGATCCCCTGGTTCAGGGGTCCGCCCCCGCTGGAGCGAAGCCTAGAACTTGCGGCTGCGTGGCGCGCGCTGGAGGTGGGGGCTGTGTGGGGCGGTGGCCGTGCGCCGGGCAGGGCGGCGGAAGCGACCGCCGGTGGGGGTCATTCGACGGCCAGGAGGTAGGCGTACTGGGGGTCGAAGGTGCCGGGGGCGGCGGCGCATCCGTCGGCCTCGCCCGGCGGTTTCACCCACAGGTAGGCGTCGACGCGTTCGAGGCCGGTGCCGGCGGTGGGGGTGTGGCCCAGGCGGCGGCCGGGCGGGTCGCAGTAGGGGGTGCCCCGGGCCGGTCCGGCTCCGTTGCGGCTGGTGTCGATCACCATGCCCAGGTCGGGGGCGCCCAGGTCCCGGATGACCTGGAGGCCGTAGCGGGCCTCGTCGCCCGTCGCGTTGAAGTTCGACACGTTGAGGGCGATGCCGTCCCCGTACCGCAGGGCTCCGGCCTGCCGGAGCCGGTCGGCGATGGTGAGGGCGGGGTGCCAGCGTGAGTGGCCGGCGTCGTAGTACAGGTGGGCGTTCGGGGCGTCGCGGGACAGGGTGCGGCCCGCGTACGTCAGGGCGGCGATCCGGTCCAGGCGCTCGCGCGAGGTGAGGCAGTCCATGAGGGCGAGCGAGTCGGGCTCGAGCACGACCACGGCGGTCGCCGGGCCGATCGCGCGGGCGAAGGCGTCGATCCACTGCCGGTAGGCGGTGAGGCCGGCAGTGCCGGTGCCGGGTCCGGCGCAGTCGCGGCGGGGTACGGCGTACGGGACGAGGACCGGCACGGCGCCCTGGAGCCGGGCCGCTGCGACGGCCTTGCGTACCTGTTTCCCGGTCGTGGCCGGGTCGGGGTCCGGGAACCATGAGGCCTGTGGCCGGGAACTGATGTGCTCGGTGATGGCTGCGGCCCGGGCGTCGCGCGGATGGTCGCGCACCCACCGCGCGACGGCGGTGTCGGGCCCGGTGGAGAAGCGCGTCGAGGCCGGGAACAGAGGCGCTCGCGGAGGAAGGGGAGGGAGGAGGGGCGTCATCGTGGTGATACCGACGAGCAGGGCGAGAACGGTCATCAGGGCCCGGATCCGCAGCGCCCACGTGTGGACGCGTGGGGGCGTCCGGCGGCCCGGAGGGGTGGTGGAGCGCGCCCGGGGGCGAGCGGCGTGGACCGGCCGCCGCACGGATGGAGCCGTCCGGACGTCACGGATTGCGCGGCGTCGGCGAGGCGGTCCGTCCGCCCGCGGTGCGCTCTCACGCGGTGGAGCCGTCGACGCTGTCGCCGGGGCCGCGTTCCGGGGATCCCGGCGGCCGTCGGCCCATGCCCGGCGCCCCCGCCGGGCCGGAGGCGGCGGGGGCGCCTCCGCGCCGTCCGTCCACTGCGTCAGCCGTCGTCGAAAAGATCGAAAGGGTTGAAAAGGACGAAAGGGAAGGTGCTCCTCCTGATCAGGAGCCATGCGATGGCAGTCGGCACGATGAGGCCCGCTCCCACCGCCAGCAGGGTCAGCAGCGCGGCTGGGTCCTCCGACCGGGCGGCGACACTGTCCCGTCCGTTCGCCGTCGGGTCGGTGGCCGGTACGGCGGTGTGCACCGTGGAGTCGGATGCGGTGGCGGTGGCGGACGGTGCGGGCCGGTACGCGAGTGCCGCGGCGGGGTCTACGGTCCCGAGGCCGTGGCGAGGATCGCGGCCGGGCGAAGGCGGGCGGGACGTGACCGTCACGCCCGTGCCCCTGCAGGTCTTCCCTGCCTGCTGGGCCTTGAAGGCGGTCGGCGCCCACTGCGAAGCGCGCGGACCGTCGGCACCGGCCGGGGCGGCCGGGGCCGAAGCGGTGACGGCGAGAGCCATCACCGCGGCGCGACCGACGCGCCTGCGGTCACGCGGTGCGTCCGACGGGATCGACGTTGTGCGTTCTGCCATGGTGCGACACCTGCCCGGGGCTGTGGGGGTGCGGGCCGCCGCCGATTCCGGTGGCAGCCCGTGCGGTAGCGGTCCTGACCGCTGTGGACCGCACGCGCGGGACAGGACACCTGACCGTTCCATCCTCGGAGCCCGGCATCCGGTTGCTGCACCCGCCGCTGGGGGAGTCGACCGGGGGATCGGTGGGGCCGTTGACGTGATGTTCGGGGCGGCTGCGGGCCCCGGTCAGCGCCTGGTGCGGCCATGGCGGGGTGAGGCACCACCGGTTCCGCCAGGCTCCTCGTCGACCCCGACACCGGGCAGCTCCTGGGCGCCCACATCATCGGCCCCGAAGCCCCCACCCTCATCCAGCCCCTGATCCAGCCTGCTGGGCCAACCTGCAGCGCGACGCCACCTACGAGCATCCCGATGCATACAGCGAAGACCAGATCGACCGGATCAGGCGCGCCCACCTTGTCCACCTCGGCGCCCTCTACGACGTGCTCGCCCTACGAGGAGCGCGCGACCCCGAGGCTCACCACGCCGCACGCCAGTTGGGGACCGACCTCGTCACCCACGACGGCTTCCACCTGCCGACCACCCGCTGCGCCGGCATCGACCATCTGCGCACCGCCTACGCCGACCTGCACAATCACGCCGGCCTCTATCCCCGAGCCGTCCCTCCGTCTCCCGCCACGGCCCCAGAGGCCGAGCCTGCCGCCCTGCCCGTGCGCTACCCGACCGAGTCACGGCTCGTCCGCGACATGCTCAGCTCGTACGTCGTGGCCAAGGCGTGCCAGCACCAAGGCCTGACCACGGACGCGTACACCCGGATGCGCCGACGCCACGTCACACGCGGGCTTCTGCTCTGGAACACGGCGGCGCTCGCGCTCGCGCCCGCTGACTGCGCCGCTGCTCAGGCAGCAGCGCAGGCCGGCCACCACGTACGACAACTCGACGGAAACGCGCGCACGACCGAAGAGAGGGCCCACCAGTACCTGCTGGAGCCACCCCTGCTCGGGGTACTCCGCAGAGTCGCTCACCTTGATTCCCCACCCGCAGGCGGCTGACCTGCGGCCGGACGCCACTCGGGAGGGGCCGCCCGATAACCAGCCGCAATCAGGGACGTGGCGGGCCGTCCAGGGTGAGCGCAGCTCATCGCGGAGCAACGCCGTAGGCGCCCTTGACGAGCCGTCACGGCCCCACACTCGACGAGCGGGCGGCCCCGGCCCTTCGTTGATCGCTCAACCGAGTGGCGAACGAAGAGCAGGACTGGCGATTTTCAAGGGCCTGTCCGCAGTTCCGTGAATCCCCAGGTCAGCGGCAGGAACGCGGGATCGTTTCGCCAACGTACTTCCTGCCGTGGCGAGCAAGACGATTGAGGATGTGCTGTTTCCCGGGATCGATGTGCGGGTGGAGCGCGTGAGCGACTCCTCCGGCATCCTGGTGGTGGAGGCGGTGTCGATGGCCCGTCCGGGCCGGTGCCCGAACTGCCGTAAGCAGGCCCGCCGCGTACACGGCACGTATCAACGCAGCCTGGATGAGCGGCCGTTGGGCTTGCGCCGGGTCATAGTCCGGCTGCGGGTGCGCCGGTACTTCTGCGATCGTGGGAGCTGTTCCCGCGCGACGTTCGTCGAGCAGGTGGTGGGGCTGTCCGCGCGCTACCGCCGTTCCAGCACCGGGCTGGTGGGCTGGCTGAGGTCGATCGCGATCGAGCTCGGCGGCCGCCCGGCCGCCCGGCTGTGCCGTCGGCTGCGGCTGGCCGCGGGCCGGACGCGGCTACTCAGGCTGCCGACGGCGTCAGCGGTGCCGGACCGTGCACCACGGGTGCTAGCCTCCGCGTTTCGGTTGGGAGGGGTCAGCCAGGCTGATCGCGGCGGACCGTGGTTCTGGCCGCCTGCTGTCAAGCGGGTATGGCTGGGGCCCGACGCTCGGGTCGGGTGCTCCGGTTCCTCGGGTCGTGGGTGAGCAGGGACGGTGCTGTTGGTCAGGTGGCTGGCCGTGGCAGGGCGGCGAGGCGGGTGAACGCTGCGACGAGTTCGTCTCGCCAGGGCCAGGTAGCGGAGATCCGCAGGTGGAGGCGCCGGCCGCCGCGGGTGATGCGGGCGGCTGCATGCAAAAGCCGGTAGCGGAGCTTCTTCGGCTCGGCGGAGGCCAATTCGCCCTTCAGTAGGAGAACTTGGGCCCAGGTGAGTAGGTCGACGGCGGTCAGAGCCAGCTCCAGCCAGGCGGTGTTGATGGCGAAGTGGCGGGAGGGGAAGCGGCCGAGACCGGTGGACTTGCCGCAGCGGATGCGGTCCTCGACGCGGGCGTGCGCACGGTGGCGGGCCTCCAGATGCTGCAGGGAGCCTTCGCCGTGAGGGGTGTCGGTGAGGAAGACCTGGTGGCGCGTGCCCTCGTCGAGATCGAACAAGGACAGCTGGGCGCCGGGATGTGGGCGCTCGCGCCGCACGATGATCCGGGTGCCGTCCGGGTGGTCGGCCAGGTCCACCATGCCGGTCAGTTCTGCCACTTCGGCGCCGGTCCGCAGGGTGCCGTCCTGCTCGAGTGAAGGGTGCCACAGATGGTCGGGCAGGGCCCGGATTGCGCGGTGGACTGGTTCGGTGACGGCGTATCCGACGGAGAAGGTGGTTCGGATACCCCGTTCGCGCAGTGCTCGGACGTGGGCGAGGAAGACTTTCGCGCCTCCGGCGCTGTCGGCGCGGATGAGGATGTCGGTGCCGTGGCGGTGGGCGTCGGGGATCTGGGCCAGGGCCGCGTCCAGGACGGTGATGTGGTCGGCGGCGGTGTTGGCGCCGGCATTGCCCGGCCGTAGCACCCCGGCCAGGGCTTCGCCGGTGTTGTCCAGGAAGCACAGCAGCGGGTGGTAGCCGAAGCCGCGTTTGTAGGTGGCCGCCGCCTGCTCCTTGTCCGAGTGGCAGGTGACGAGGGTGGCATCGAGGTCCAGGACCAGGCCCGGCAGGTCGCGGCCTCCGGCGCGGGCCGCGGGTATGCCGCCGGTGGTCTCGGCGGCCTGCAGCCAGGCGACCTCCCGGGCGGCTGCTCTCGCCGAGCGCAGGCGGGCGAGAGCAGCCGGGTCGATGCCGGCCAGCAGGCGCCAGGCGGTCGGGGTGGAGGCGACCGGGCCGAAGACCTCCGTCTGGTCCCGCAGCAGGGCCAGGTCCGCTATCGCCTCGCCGCTGTCGGCGAGCATCACTGCCAGATCGACCGCGATCCGGCCGGGGTCGTGCCCGGTGCCACGCGGTCGAAGCCTGCGCAGCGCATCCGTGAACGCGCTGGTCAGGCCGGTGACATCGGCGAGATCGGCCAGCAGGCGGGATCCGGCATGGCTGACCACCCCGCGGCCGTCGGCGGAGACGACGAGCTTGGGACGCGACCCGGTAGTGTGCACGCAGAAAGTGCCTTCTTGCTGTGGTGATAGAAGCCCTAGACAAGCCTCATCATCCCAGCTCAGGAGGCACTTTCGCGTTTCCGATCAAGATCCGGACGCCACCGCAAGTGAAACGCGGAGGCTAGCGTCCTGCTTGCGACGGCTGGGGTATTCACCGCCGCCACGGCAGCCGACGCTCACACAGCCCGTCCGGCGACACCGCAGAGCTTCATCCTGCTTGACGAAAAGTCCGACGGTCCCCTCACCGTCCGCATGTGGTACAACACGTCGAACGGCGGCATCCACGGCGAGGGCGTCGAACCAGGAATGAACCCGTACCCTGACATCTCCGTCGACCTCTGGGTTTCAGGCACCTGGGACAAGGGGTCCTCCGGGACGATAGATGTGAACACTTCTGAAACCTTCGCCAACCATGTCAAGGCCTGTGCGTCAGACGACTTGGGACACAGCGTGTGCACCGGAGAGACCTGATCGGCCGCCGTCAACACAGCTGCCGCCGTCGTCGGGTCGAGAATCCGATCCGACGACGGTGTTCTCTATTTACGGGCGCGTGCTGACATAGCGCACGCCTGATCCCCAGGGCCTCGTAGGCAGTGGATCTCCTTCGAGCCCCGGCACGGGGTGCCCGACTTCCCTCGGCCGGGCGGCAGGGGTACGGTCGGGGCCGGGATGAGGGAGATCACGGCGGGGGAGCGGTTGACCTTTGCCACGCAGCCGCCTTACGCGCTCGCCGGGTGAGGGCCAGCGCGTGAGAGGGGACGCCCTCGATGAGGTGCTGGACCTGCTGGTGCTCGCAGGCATCCTGCCCCCTGCCATCACCTGACGGCCGCACCGGGTCAGCCCGTGAACCTGTTGCAGTGGATGTTGCGGTAGGTGTTGCGCCAACGTGTTGCGCTAGGTGTTGCGGCAAGGCCGGGAAGTTAAGGATCTTCTGGTCGGTGTCGAGCGTGTCGGGTCAGCAGGCGAGGGCGTAGGTGGCGGGGCCGGTCTTGTGGATCAGG